>CALFLO010000018.1 GCA_937880175.1 uncultured Gluconobacter sp. | reverse complement strand
GGAGATAGGATCGAACGAGTGACACCACATTCTCGATCGAACCACTGGCAGCATCACGATCACCGGCGCATTCAACAAATTCTTCCCGCAGGTGGCTTTCAAGAACACCGGCCATTAATCCGTTGATCGCTCCTCGGATAGCCGCAACCTGTTGCAGTACCGGACCGCAATCAGCCCCCTTCTCCAGAGCCTGTTCCAGCGCATCAAGTTGCCCGCGAATACGGCGCACGCGGGTCAGAACGCGCTTTTTCTCAGCTGGTGTGTGCGGCACGAAACGTTTACTCCGAATATACTGCCCTTGAGTATCCTTTCATACTATGGGGCAGTATGACAAGGATACATACTATGGGGCAGTATGACAAGGATATAAGGATGTGCTTGTCATATGATCCGATCAAAAGTCCGTATCGCTGAAATTTTCACCGTAACGTCCATTGGGGGACTGCCTGTGTCTTGGAATCATTCAATAGGTGTAATCAGTGAAATCCAGACAAGCTCTACAACGAGGCTTTGAAGCGCTGATGTCCGCTATTTGACAAATAATCTTGTGGTCCAAACGACCGAGATGAAGGCGAAAGCAGACCCGTGCGTTGATAAACATGCGGTCGCGTTTTGTCTCCTAATTATGGGCTTTTTTCGCATCAATAAGGGACCTTCCCATAATTAAGGGTATCACTAACATGCTGAAATATAAGAATATTGACTAACATAATTAAGGTATTTCGACATTTGTCGAAAACCAGAAGATAATGATAATCCGCAGCTGACTGCCTTTTTTGTCGACGCAAAAACCACTTAATCGCGATAAAAATGCAGAAATTAATGATAGAGTTGCCGGCCCGTGCAGACACGCCGGAAACCATGCAAACAGACCCAGAACTTCCGCTTACGCCTCATGCCGGACGCTCAAGCTCTTTGGAGCCCGTCTCAAAAGTGGACTTTCGTTTACGACCGGCCACGCAGCCCCGTTACGACCATCATAAAGTAGCTGGGGATATTGGCGAGCAACACCCGCATTACTTCTTCCTGCCGAGAGGTGGCTCACACCCCGCTGTGATCTATTACATTTCCTCACGCTAGGCTTAGGATTTTGGTAACGTATTGGCCTTGTGCCCGATTAATTAGTGATCTTAGTCCGTAGGCGAATACATAGTACCTTTGACTCCTAGCCCTCTTCTGCGCCGGAACTTACAATCAAAGTATGATCACGAACGAAGCGTATCTCCGACATGCTTTGCACTTGTTCAAATAGACGTTTGCTAGTCGCCGACATAAGGGTGCCAAACCACGCAACCAACGCCTCCCGCTCAGCAAAAAATTCCAGCGCATCGTCGAAGTCCCAACGTGGCATCATTACCAGCTTGTTTTCCAAACTGAAGCATTCGGTTGTGAAGCTAATGCGCTGCCGATCAGCATCGGAGTGAGCTATGACCTTGTTGCGCCGCTCTAACAGTCGCTCATGCAGAGCACGTTCGTCAGAGCTGGGGCTAATCTTGATCTGTTTAAAACTAAGCAAAGGCAAATTATTAGCATTTGTGAAGGCGCGCCCATAGGCAATTACAGCGGTGTCTTCAAAACATCGATAGCGCCGTCGCTCGACGCGAGTAACGAGGCGATCTTCGTCAAGTTCACATATAAATTCCATGGCACTGCATGCCATCTGGAAATCAGCGAGGGACTGAACCAACCTGATCTGCCGCGGCAGTAGTTGTTCTGCGTCACCATCTTTTATGTTTTTTTCCAATTACATCCTCCATCTAGCACCGACAAACTAAATCTCTTTGTGGGAGGTAAGAAATACGACCCGAAAGCCAATAGGAAAATTCCGGAATATGCGGATAACTCGCCGGACACCGGGCTTTCCAGCCCCTCGGAATCCCTTGCCGAACGCAAGGCAAAAAATTCCGTCCTCGCAGGCTAAAAAGCAATTAAATCGTAACAGACTACCCAGATCGTTGGGGGATGGCTCCTTCCGCCCGCATGCCAGTCGTAGCGCGTGGTTCAAGCGTTTCCCAATAGCGGACACCGAATGAGAGTTATATGCTCCTAGCATGCCCGGTACCAAGCACCATACTGCCCTTGCTTCGGCGGCTACCGTTTATATGTCACGCTGGCATCTAGTTGCCGATGGCGCGCCTGTTCGGACAGCAAGTTCCTACTTGGTGCCGGTCACCCGCGATGGCTCCCCGGCTATGTTGAAAGTAACTTCTGACCCCGATGAACTTCGCGGCAATCATCTCATGACACTGTGGAATGGGCAGGGTGTTGCCGCAGTTATGGAACATGATTGAGGCGCTCTTCTTCTGGAAAGAGCAATTAGCGGTCGCACTTTCGCCGACCTCGTTTACGCAGGCTTAGACAATGAAGCAACGCGAAATCTTTGTGAGACAGCGGAACTTCTGCACTCATCTTCACGATTACAGCATGAAGAAATGCGGTCTTTGAAAAGCTGGTTCGCTGACTTGCTCGGTTTCTCCTCGAACAACGCAGAATGGTTGAAAGACTGCGACCGTCAGGCCCACACGCTATTAAGTGATCCACAGGAGCAACTCGTCTTGCACGGAGACCTCCATCACGGCAACGTTCTGGATTTTGGGGCGCGAGGTTGGCGCGCGATCGACCCGAAGGGCCTTTATGGGGAAAGGGCCGCTGATTTTGCGGCTCTATTTCTGAATCCCGATCTTGCGGATTCACAGCGCCCCTACGCTATTTCTCCACAAAGGTTCGAGCAAAGGATCAGGCTTGTCAGCTCACATACGGGTGTTGAGCCTGTCCGACTGCTGCGATGGATCCATGCCTGGAGCGGCCTGTCCGCAGTCTGGTTTATCGAAGATGGGATTGCTCCGGAAACTCAGCGGGCAGTTGCGCATCTGGCGTCTGAGGCGCTCGGTTAAGAAGGCAGCAGAAGCTGCCGCTTTCGACTCTCATATCGGCCGTAAACCTGTTACACTGACGTTTCCGAAACAGACTCGGCCTCACTGGCCACTGAAACACGAAATTTTATCTACTCTAAAACCAAAATAGTAAGCTTGGAATTATGAATTTAGAAAACAATGATGAACTCGAAAAATTTAAAAGTTATATGCACGAGCGATTTAATGAACTTGAACGAGACAGTCGCGGCACTGCATGGGATTTTGTAGGGCTGTCGGTATCCTTGGATTATCTTGCTTCCCTTACCAAGATTAAAGTCAAAGTCAAAAGAAAAGAAGAATTAAAATGGCAATCAGGCCGTGAATATTTCACGATTTTCATTAATAAATTTTTCCCAGAAGCATATTCCCAGTTCACCTATAGAAATGGCTCCAATGACTTGCCAGAGCAGATGTATCGCACTCTCAGATGTGGTTTGGCACATGCCTTCAGCTTGTATGGCGAACCCGGTGGGCACGGTCGGACTGGATCAATTATGATTGGGCATGGGGAGGGTAATCTAATCCCCGCTCAAAAGGCACCGCCTCGTGATGATACTGTAATCCTGAATTTTATTCCCTTTATTAATGACGTGCGGAATGACGTGCGGACGGCACTTAACAACCTCATAGAGGCCGCCCGCTCTGATCCACGGTTAAAAGAGCGCCTGTTAGAACGTATTCGAGCGCAACCCCCACTCCAACTAATCCTCGAATAGTATCGCTGTTTAGCCGTGTGTAGAGATGAAAACTTGCTGGAGATCAGTTAGGCGTCAGTCTGACGGCTTTCTCTCTTCATCGCCGATGACCGGACCGTCCACTTGCCCCCCATTGTTACCGTTCAGTTGAGGTTGCTATTATCTTAGGGCACCGTGGTCTTATAGGCTCAGGCATACGATGGACCTCGTGATGCGGCAGACGCGCTCGTCGCGGTGCAGCGACTGCGTCAGGATATTGCTGAGGGGGCTTACTATGCTGGTTTTTCGGGAAAAGGATAACGAGCAATGCTTGATGCTCTACACCTGACCGGATCATGGCCTGTTCTACGCTCGCGTGTTCTAGAACAGGTAGACCGCCTCACCAGGCAGCGTTTGGCTCAATCCGACATTACGATCGACGTCCTGCGTCCCATTCTCTCGACAGCACGCTTCTCCCCGCCCCTTCCTGTCTTTATCGCCGGCAGCATTCTTCCGGATGGCTCTGCTCTCTCCGACACTGAATTGCCCGACGGCGCCGAACACACAGCCAGTGCGCGTAAACTTCTTGAGGGCGCCCTTTCCTCTCTCCCCAGCGGCTACCATCTCGAAGTAGCTCTTGAGATCGATCGACAACGCTTAGCGTTTGTCGCGTCGCTTGTTTCGTCGGACCAGAACGAAAGACCATCTTTCCTTCCGAGCAAGGACAAGGTCAATTCTATCCCGACACCTGCACCTATCGGACAAGCTCCTGCCAATGTTGTCCGCTGGTTCTCGGCTTTGGCTGAAGCTGAGGTTCCCAAACATGACGGCCAACTGGAGACATCACAGGCAGCCGTAGGCACATTCGTTCAGATCGGTAAGGCCGCTAACACCCGCCGAGCCTACCGCTCGGCCATCCGTGGCTGGTGTGCATTTGCTGAACGTCATGACCTCCCTGCCCTGCCTGCGCGAAGCGAAGATGTTGCAACCTATCTAGCTGATCTGGCTTTGCGCGGACGCAAGCCAGCAACTATTGAACTCTATAGGGCTGCGTTGCGCTATCTTCATCATGTGGCACATCTACCCATACCTACGACACATGCTCTCGTCTCTGAGATGCTGGCCGGAATTCATCGCTCACCAAGCAAGACGCCACAACGCCGGGTAAAAGGTTTGACTTGGGAAATGCTCTGCGAGGTCGTTGATAAGATCCCTATGACATCGCTGGTGGATACACGTGACCGCGCCATTTTGCTGGTTGGCTATGGTGGAGCGCTTCGTCGCTCTGAACTGGCAGGGATCCAGCTCGAACACGTCATGCTTGATGAAGACTGCATGCGGATCACCCTACCCTACTCTAAGGGGGATAAGAAGCATCAGGGCACCACAATCGTTAT
Organism: uncultured Gluconobacter sp.; assembly: GCA_937880175.1. GTDB lineage: Bacteria > Pseudomonadota > Alphaproteobacteria > Acetobacterales > Acetobacteraceae > Gluconobacter. The sequence continues at coordinate 27,494 of CALFLO010000018.1, read as the reverse complement.
TCCCCGTGGGATAACCAGACATTGTCCTGTTCGTGCGTGGGAGACGTGGCTACGGGAGTCAAAACTGACACCACGAAAAAACAAGTCAAACGATTCAAAGACAGAGAGCACAAACGAGACGACTGCTGCCTTCCCAAGAATTTGGCTGCCTGCAACAGCGAAAAAAAATGGGACTGCTCCTGATCCTAAAATCGGCACGCAAAGTCTTTCGGACTTTTCGATAGCCACAATCATCAAACGCCGCTGTCAGGCTGCGGGGATTGAGGGCGATTTTAGCGGGCACAGTCTACGTCGGGGTGCCATCACGACAGGCGCTCAGGATGGCATTGACCTGATGTCGCTCAAACGATTTTCCCGTCATCGCGATTACCGAGTTCTGGAAGCATATGTTGAAGAGGATCAGGCTTTTAAACGACATCCTGGTAAAAGTCGGTTTTGAAGAGAAACTTCATTACCGCCCTAAAAGTTCACACCCACTTACTTTTTCCTAAGTCATCATAGAAAGCTGAATCGTCTTGCTTGTTAAGACTCGACGTATGTGAACTTTTAGGGCGTTGTCCGTAGCTATTTTACATAGGTTAAATGTGAACTTTTAGGGCCGAAGTATGAACTTTTAGGGCACCTTAAGATTATCGAACCCCTTTCTTTTCAATGACATACAGATTTCATCCTAGGGACTTTTGGGGCGCAAACTAATATAAATATACAAATATCTTTGCGAATAGTTTTGCGCCCCAAAAGTCCTCGAAGACTTTGAAGCAAGAAGTACGTATCTAAGACACATGGCAAGAATTCACCGCCTTCTTGAAGAACACGGCCGCCAAGGTGCATTGGCTTTCACAGATGATAGGAAAGAGCTGGAAGTTGCTTTTGACTTCATGTCTGACGAACAGACAGGTGTAGGCTTTCTCTTCAGTGGTTGGTGTCAGGCAGCATTACCTCACAGGAGGCAGCCAGATGATCAGATATGGCTTATAGAAACTGAACATTTAAAGTTAATGGTAGAGCCTGGGTCAGTTGCCACAGAAGATGGTGTAATTAGAATTGGCGTACCCTACGGGTCGAGGGCGCGCCTGATACTACTTTATCTCCAGACAGAAGCTATTAAAACAAATAGTCGAGAAATTGAGCTTGGGCGTAGTCTACGTGAGTGGCTACAAAAATTAGGCGTATCGATTGGTGGAAAAAGTATGAAAGATGTTCGTGAGCAGGCATTAAGGCTCTCACGCTGTCGGATGACTTTCCAAATTACTAAAGGTAACCAAATTGGCTTTGTTAATCAAAATATCTTGGATACAGCTCTCTTTACTCACCATGTAAATGGTGGATTATTAGAGACAGTTAAATTATCTGAAGGTTTTTTTGAACAATTAAAAAAACACCCAGTCCCATTACAAGAAGCCGCAATCCGTGCGATAGCAAATAATAGTCAAGCATTAGATATATACTGCTGGCTCGCTTATCGATTACACGTTCTTCCAGCTGATTGCCAAATTACATGGAAAGCACTGTATGCTCAATTTGGGCGGAGTTACGCGCGCCTGAGAAAATTCAGAGAAAACTTTCTGGAAAGTTTGAAAATAGCACTGGCTGTTTATCCCGATGCAAAAGTCACTACGACTGAGATAGGAGTGATTTTACATTCATCCAAACCTCCAGTGCCCCAAAAGGCCACACATCTGGTCAATCCTACAACGAAATAGGTTTAACGACATGAATGGCCCTTAAAGCGCTGCCAACCTAACGGCCTTTGATAGCTTTGATGACTTTATTGATTTCACGGAATTCACGGCTCAATGTAAAATATTCCAATGCAAGCTTCTTCCTTCTATTCAAAATTTTATCCCTTTTGTTTTCCAGTTTTTCTAGGTCTATTATATTCTTTTTTTCGCCATTTTTTTCTATGCGCTGGCGATAATCTTTCCGAAAATTCAATAGCTTTCTACGACCCACTTCAGGACGAATAAGTCCCTCTTCCTTTGCCGCATCAAGTTCCGGATCTGTCATGTTTGTTAAGACGTAAGCTGCTGAATAGCTTGCCGGGAGATCGTTTTCTGGGACCTTGCCCGTTTTTACAAAACGAGCAACACTTTTCAACATCGAAGCTACAGTATCACCGAATGGCAGTATCTTTTCTGCGCTCTGCTTTAGTCTTTCTCGTTCGCCGATAGTTAAAGAAGCTTCAATATCTAGAAGCGCATTTCCCATTGCCAACGCGGCGTGGCCAGCTCTTACAAAATTGCGATAAATGATCTTACGTTGGGTAACGATCGTCTGAAGACGTTTCTGATCTTTCAGAAGATCCGTGTCACCGAATACTTCGTTAAGTGTATGTAATAAATCTTCATCAATCTCAATTAATTCGTTCTGCGCAGAACTTCTAGCATCCGCAGTCATAAGTTCTATTTCACGCTCTTGAGTTAGTGGCTCATCACGTAAAGCAATTTTTTTGGCCAATGATTTTGAAATCTTTACGGTCATAGTTCTATCTCGTGTTTAATTAAATCCCAAAGTAGCTCAACGTCTTTAGAACCTCTGGCATCTTTAATATCGACAGAGGTCAATCCACCATGATTGTGAACATGCATATCCTCAGCAATTGGTATCTCAACTGGCAAAACTCGGGCGTATTTAGCAACCCTTTGTCGGGCTTCTCTAAAACTTTTAGTCTGACGATTTACCCGCGAGAACACTACAAAAGCTCTGACACCTGCTTTTTTTAACGATAGTAAGTAAGGCGTATTACTAGATATGTCATTGTGAGTAGCACTAGTAGGCACAAGAACTACATCAGCAAGTTGTGACAAACCCAAAAAAGCATCAGCATCGTTTTCTAATGCAGGAGGTGTATCAATAACTACCAAATCATTATCATCTGTGTAATCTTCAACAGTTTTCCATTTTGATAACGTTAAAGACTTTACAGGAATACGTGTAAGAGAAGGAATAGATTTCTGCGTTTCTTCTCTTGCATCTCCCCAGTTACGAAATGTAGCTTGAGGATCGAAGTCGATTCCAGAAACTCTCATTCCATCCCTTGCGGCACAGACTGAGATACATTCAGAAAGTGTGGATTTGGACGTCCCACCTTTCACGCTAGCAAACAAAATAGTTTTTCCAAGCACCTTGAGGCTCCCAAAATCTTTCTGATACAGACCTATATTATTTACATCACCTAGCGCAACATTTTTACACGTGTAAAAAACATTTTTTTCAGGATTCAGTCTTCCTGAATGATCAAAAACCCCCGTTGCCCAATGAAAGGTTAATGGTTTTTACACGTGTAAAAAAAGAAATTTACCGCGTTTAATATAGATAAATAATATCAATAGAAAATATTCACCAGCCCTGAGCGTGCGCCGCAAGTGGTAGGTGCTCGCCATGCTCGCCCGCTGCGCGGCCTGTGCGTGGCTCCGCTCCCGGCGCTTCGCACCGCACTTGCGCCCCCCACTCCGGCCCGGTTGTCCGGAAGGCATAAGGGACAAGGAATGAAGAGAGAGTAGACGCTCCCCTTCCCGCTCCTTGCCACTAATCCTCACAAACCTATGCAATCAGGCCCCCGACCCTTTCTGAGGCGTCGGGCGATGCCGATTGAACGGAGTGCGCCATCATGTCCATGTCAGCCTCGCAACTCAATCTGTTCGATACCACTGTACTGTCCGGTGAGCTCGCATCCCTCTGGTCTCTAGACGATGACCAGCCCCTTCCCGAAGTCAGCCTCCCCTCCCCTCACTCTTTCCGTATTCCACAGCGCGATTTCCGGCTGAAGGGACTGCGTGGTCTTGCAAGCGGATGGAAAGCCCGTGCTGAGGGTAATCTGGCAGCGATTGCCCTTCTCGGGGAACTGGAGCGCGAGGATCGTAACGCCACCGAGGCAGAGCAGGAGGTGCTCGCCCGTTTTACTGGTTTTGGTGCGGGTGAACTTGCCAACAACCTCTTCCCGCCCACTGGTAAAGAGGTGCGCAAGGGATGGGAAAGTCTTGCTTCAGAACTTGAACAGCTTACGACGGAGACTGAAAGGGCTGGCCTGCAGCGCGCCACACAATATGCCCATTACACCCCGGAACTGATTGTTCACTCGCTGTGGGATATGGCTCAGCGTATGGGGTTTCGTGGCGGTTCGGTGCTTGAACCGGGTTGCGGCACCGGGGTCTTTATAGCCGCACGACCTGAAAAACTGGAAGGCAAGATCGCCTTTACAGGCATTGAAAACGATCCAATCTCTGCCCGCATTGCCCGCAAGCTCTATCCAAACCAATGGATCCGCAGTGAGGATTTCACGCGAGCCCAGCTTTCGCATGGCTATGATCTGGTAATTGGTAATCCACCCTTTAGCAATCGCACGGTGCACGGTCGGGACGGCTTGGAGAAGCTGGGACTAAGTCTTCATGACTTCTTCATTGCCCGCTCACTCGAAGCTTTACGACCAGGCGGTATCGCCCTGTTCGTGACCTCCCGATACACACTGGACAAAACGGATCCTAAGGCACGACAGATTATCGGCGAGAGCGCAGACCTGCTTGGTGCTGTGCGTTTGCCTGAAGGCGCAATGCGTGACGATGCCGGGACAGATGTGGTGGTCGATATCCTGGCATTCCGCAAACGAGAAGTTGGAGAAGTGCCGTCAAATGAGAGCTGGGTTGAAACTGCAGACATCCCAAACTCAGACGAGGGAAATGGTCCGCTCGTCATAAACCGGTATTTCCTTGACCATCCCGAACAGGTGCTCGGCAGTCATATCTGGACGACAACGCAGTTTGGTCCCGGCTACACATGCTCTGCCACCGCCGGCGCAGAACTAGATCTTCTTCTTCCGCAAGCCCTGAGCCGGATTGCGCCCAACGTTCATTTTCTACAGCCGCTGGAGGCACGCATTGTCCGGCCAGCAGGTGAGGGCGTTACGGTTGGAACCGCGGCAAGTGGTGCAGACCTCAAGGAAGGAAGCTACTTTGTAGACCGGGGTGTTCTGCACCAGATTAGCGAGGGACAGACTCAGATCGTCCCGATCCGCAAGGCAGGTCAGGCAGAGGGGATTTTTGCCAAACATGCTCGGATCATCCGCGGGTTGGTGCCCATCCGTGATGCCGCACGAAGTGTGTTGCGGGCTCAGATGCAGAACCTGCCTTACGGGTCGCAGCAGCGCACTCTGAAAACAGCGTACCAGAGTTTCGTGCGTGAATTTGGCCCCATTAATCATACCCGCACCACGCTGCGCGAAAATCCTGAAACTGGGAAAACACGGGAAACCCAGCGGCGCCCGAACTTGCAGCCCTTTATGGATGATCCTGACGTTTGGCTGGTGGCATCGATTGAGGAGTATGACGAACGCACGGATACGGGCCGCATGGGGCCGATATTCTCTGAGCGTGTCATTCATGCACCGACAGAGCCTGAAATACACGGAGCCCATGACGCGCTGGCTGTGTCCTTGCATGAAACGGGACGTGTGGATCTGCCTCTCATTGCCGAACTGCTGGGACGGAGTGAAGCCGATACGTTGATTGAACTGGGCGAGAGTGTTTACCTTGATCCAGAACGCAGCGCGCAGGGCAGGGACGTCTGGGTTACGGCCGATGAGATGCTTTCAGGCGCCGTGCGGACCAAGCTGGGTTTGGCACGTGACGCCGCACAACTTGACCAACGGTTTGCACGCAATGTCAGCGCCCTTGAAGGCGTGCAGCCCCCGGATCTGCGCCCCTCTGAAATTACAGCCCGTCTGGGAGCGCCCTGGTTGCCCGTCACGGACATTCAGGACTTCGTACAAGAGGTCATGGGGATTGAAACAACCGTTCGTCATACCCCGGAAGTGGCATGCTGGAGTATCAACAGAACGCCGTTTCTGTCTCGCGCAGAGGCTACATCCGTCTGGGGCACGGAACGACGCAATGCAGCGGAATTGCTGGAAGACGCGCTCTCCCAGTCCATTCCCAAAATCTGGGATCATTGGCGCGATGAAAATGGCAACGAGCGACGCGAACTCAATACGCAGGAAACGGAAGCGGCCAAAGAAAAACTGGCTGCTATTAAAAGCGCGTTCGAAAAGTGGGTGTGGCAGGATCCCGATCGCTCTGACCGTCTCGTAAAGCTCTATAACGAGACTTACAACAATCTGGTGCCACGGGCCTTTGATGGCAGTCATCTGCGTCTGCCTGGCGCAAGCAGTGCGATTACCCTTCGTGCGCACCAGAAGCGCGTGGTCTGGCGGATTATTGCCTCAGGGCGCACCTACATGGCCCATGCTGTGGGGGCAGGAAAAACCTTCTCCATGGCGGCTGCCGTCATGGAGCAGAAACGCCTTGGACTGATCAGTAAGGCCGTTATCGTGGTTCCCGGTCACTGCCTTGCACAGATGGCGCGTGAATTTCTCATGCTCTACCCTACGGCGAGAATTCTCGTGGCGGACGAGACAAATTTCGTCAAAGCGAAACGCCAGCGTTTTATTGCCCGCGCAGCAACTGAAAACTGGGATGCGATCATCATAACCCATGACGCTTTCAAGTTTATTCCGGTGGAGGCGGGTTTTGAACGGGAGATGATTGAAGACCAGATTGCGTCATACGAGGCCATTCTGTCTGGCCTGGATGGCGATGACCGTATCTCCCGCAAGCGTATTGAACGCATGAAAGAGGGGATGGAGGCTAAACTGGAAGGATTAGCCGCCCAGAAGGACGATCTCCTTCACATGGGTGAAATGGGCATCGACCAGATCCTTGTGGATGAAGCCCAGCTCTTTCGGAAACTGTCTTACGCGACCAATCAGTCCGATCTGCGAGGTGTCGATCCTAACGGCTCACAGCGCGCATGGGATCTTTTCGTAAAAACACGTTACCTCGCGAAGACTGATCCAACACGTCCACTGATCATGGCTTCAGGTTCGCCGATTACGAATACGATTGCCGAATTGTGGAATGTCGGACGGTATATGGATCTGGATGCTCTTGTCGCACGCAATCTCCACGAATTTGATGCTTGGGCGGCCAACTTTGGGGAAACACGCACCGAACTAGAGCTTCAGCCCAACGGCCTCTATAAACCGGTCACGCGCTTTACCGAATTCGTCAATGTGGCCGATCTGATGGCCATGTATCGTGACTTCGCGGACGTCGTTCAGTCAGACGAGTTGGCCCGTTATGTCAAGCTGCCCTCAGTTAAGGGGGGTAACAGACAGATTGTGGTGGCCGAAAGCACAGAAGACTTTCGGGCATTCCAGCAGACACTAGCAGAACGGATGCGCGCGATTGAAGCCCGTTCAGGTCGTCCACAGAAGGGGGACGACATCATTCTGAGTGTGATGAATGATGCCCGGCATGGTGCGATCGATCTGCGCTTTGTCGCACCATGGGCGGATAGTGACCCACATTCCAAGCTGAATGTGATGATTCGGAAGGTGTTTGAAATCTGGCATGAGACATCTGCCAATCGTTACACCAATCCCGAGACGGGCAGGGCTTACGATTTACCGGGGGCCGTGCAGATGATCTTCTCCGATCTCGGCACACAGGCCTCCCAGACCAGGCGCGGGTTCTCGGCTTATAACTGGATCAGGTCAGAGCTGATCCGCATGGGTGTCCCAGCCGAGCAGATTGCCTTCATGCAGGATTACGACAAGGCGGCAGCCAAGCTGCGTCTGTTTGGTGATCTCAATGCAGGCCGCAAGCGTATCCTGATCGGTTCAACAGCCACAATGGGAACAGGGGTCAATGCCCAGCAGCGCCTGAAAGCCCTGCATCATCTCGACGTGCCCTGGCTTGTTGCCGATATCATGCAACGTGAAGGTCGGATTGTGCGTCAGGGCAATCAGCATGACGAAGTGGAGGTTTACGCATACGCCCAGCAGGGATCCGTGGACGCCACCAACTGGCAGCTCCTTGAACGGAAGATGCGATTTATCGGCCTTGCAATGTCGGGAGACCGGACAATCCGTCGTATTGAGGATGTGGGCGGTGAAGGCAACCAGTTTGCAATGGCCAAGGCGCTGGCATCAGGCGACATGCGTCTGATTCAAAAAGCCGGCCTGGAAGCCGATATCGCGCGTCTTGAGCGTTTGCAGGCCGCACATTTCGATGATCAGTTCAATGTGCGGCGCCAGATCCAGAGAGCTGAACGCGACATCAAGACAGCCCAGGCACGCATTCCGAAAATTGAGGCGGCACTTACACAGCGTATCACCACGAAAGGCGAGGCGTTTACGCTTCACCGTGACACCAAGGTGGTTGAAAGCCGTGAAAAAGCTGGGGCATGGATACTGTCGCAGGCGCGGCTCGCTGAACGGGAAGGCCGGACCGGGCAGTGGAGCATGGGTCGTATCGCCGGATTTGAAGTGATGTGCGAAGCTCATGAACAGCAGTTCAGAACGTCGGACAAGAGAAAACCAGAAGTAGTCTCCTCCATCTATCTGGATACACCTGCAGGAGAAATCGAGGTCGAGACCGATCGTGAGACCAAGCCTCTGGGACTGATTTCACGGATTGAGCACGCAGCCTTACGTCTGGACAGCGATCTGGCTGAAGCACGTCGCAGTCTGGATGAGGCACAGCGCCGACTGCCAGCTTATCGCGCACGGGAAGGACTTCCTTTTGCGGAAGCCGACGATCTCACGGCGAAATGTGCCGAGCTATCCGCATTGGATGCTGAGCTGGAAGCGGAAGGCAAGGAAAAGGAAGCTACGTTGAAATCGGCGACAGCAAATGATGATACTGCTTCTGCTGTTGCAGAGAAAATTGAGCAGGTGGCCTAAGAAAATAAGAAGAGCACAAAGCCGAAAAGGGAAGGGCGGGCCACAGGCCGCCCACACGCCGCAAGGGTTCGCCCCGTTCCGGGGCCTCGCTGACGCTCGCCCTTGCCCCGTGTAGGCGTCTGTGACCGTGCCGAAGGTATGAGGTCAGAAAATGACACCTCATGACCCTGAAAGTGAGGAGAGTATCATGACGGAACTTCGCCGCGTCGATCCCAGAACACTCGTACCAAACCCGAATAATCCCCGTAAGACCCAGCCAGATCCTCGTGCGGAACATCAGCTTGCGCTGAATATCAAGACAGTGGGCCTGATTCATGCGCCCTGTGTGCGAGAACTTGAGGACGGTCGGTTGATGATTGTCGCTGGTCACAGGCGGGTGCGGGCCTGTATTGCGGCGAAATTGACTGAAATTGACGTGCATGTCCGTTCTGGTGATGAAAAAAGCGATACGATGGCCGCTGTCGCCGAGAACGTCGTGCGTGCCGATATGACGGAATCCGAACAATGGCGTGGTGTGCTGGATATGCGCGCGAAGGGCGCTACGGATACAGAAATCTGTCGGGCTTTTATGGTAACACCAGCCTATCTTCGTGGCCTGATGCTGTTGTCCCAAATTCATCCGCCCATTATTGCGGCCATCGATAGTGGGATTGGGCCTTCCTATACTGACCGGAACGCAATTGCGCGCACTCCGCTGGAGCGCCAACGCGATGTATGGGCCGAGATCTGGGCGGAAAGTGCTGACGAAGGAGCAGATCCGGCCGACTATGAGATGAGTAGGGAAGACGCCACACATTTCGACTGGTCGGAATTTGTAAGATATCTTGATCAGGTCGAATTATATGCTCGCAACTACGAGTTTGACGACGAGACTGCAAAAGAAGCTGGTGTCGTCTGGGAAGAAGATCTCTTCGGGCAGGGTGGAGAAGATAATCGATACTGCACCCAATATGCCGCTATGTTTAAGGCGCAGCAGATCTGGGCCGAGAAAACTAAGCCTGAAGGAACCATTTACCTCCAGAGCAACGAATATGGGGAAGGACTTGCACCAGACGGATACCGGAAGGTGGGTTCCTGGGAAATGGAATGGGACGAAGATATCCCGGCGATCTGGGTTAACCCACGCACACTGCAGATTCAAAAAGGACGGGTACGCGAACTGGGAGAACAGTCCACCCGCAGGACAGAAAATGGCTCCCTTTCTTTACCGTCAGCCCAAAAATCCGAAAAACCTAAAGAGCGCCCCGATATTTCAGGCACAGGGCTTAAAATTATCGGGGATGTTCGGACACAGGCTTTGCGTCAGGCGTTGGATGCAGCACGAGAAAATGCAGATCCATGGGATCTGGTTGGTGCTTTCATACTGGCTTTGAGTGCCAATAACGTAAAAATCCACGGTGATGATACATATGAGCCTTATGGGAGTGTTACGGAGCGTGACCTGGCTGTCGCCCGCATTTTCCCAGAAGGTGTGTTGGTTCGTGACCCGGATCTTCTCAGAAACGCAGCATTGGGTGTGCTTAGCACGTTCATGAATTGCGGCCTCAGTCAGCATAGCGGTAGCGGTTTGCCCGCCCAGATCCTTGGGGTGTTGTTTGGTGCGGACGAGTATATGCCCACAATGGCCTTTGAAGAATTTCTTAAAAGTTACAGTAAACCGGGAATTACCAAAGCTGTTCAGGCTGAAGGTCTGGAAGAAAAACCCACTGGTAAAGCGATGCGTGAAGCACTTATGGCTCACGTTGGCGAAAAACGATGGGTGCCGGAACCTGCAACATTTACAGCGGGGCTCTCAGAATGGAAATCCAAGTTAGAGAACCAGGCTGCGCGGGTGGCAGCTCGGGCACGTTTGGCGGCGCAGATGGAGGAAGAAGAAGGTGATTCTGATTTTGATACTGACGTCACAACTGACAGTGAAGAGGATGAGAACTGTGAGGAGCGAGTGGATCTAGACGAAGGCCAGACTGATCAGGAGAGCCTGTCTGATGGTGATGAAAGTGCGCATAACGCTACTATTCCCGACGATCCACGCATCCCCAGCGAACTGACAGAGCTGGCCCGTGCGATGCCTGAACGTCTTGAAGTAATTATGGTCTGAGTCATAAGGCGATCCGTCCTTACGGGTCGCCTTATTTGTAATGTCCTTTGATCATTCGAAAGGACATTCACAAAGTTAAGAAAATAAAAGGAAATATTTGAAAGAGAAGGGCCATAGTCTGGAGGCTGAAGCAAACGGTGGGTTCTCTCCATGCTCGACCGCGGAGCGGTCTGCGCGTGGCTCCGATCCCGGTGCTTCGCACCGCGTTTGCCTCAGCCTCCAGACTATGACGGCCTCTCTGGTATCAGAAAGTGTAATCTTAAAAAGGATGCATTTTCTGGAAATAAACCCAGATAACGGAGAGTTTAATGTCCGATATATTAGAACCGACACACGCTCTTACATCCCAGGCCCTCGCCGGATTTACAGGAACAGTGAAGTATTACCGCTGGCATAGCGGGCTCATTCTGACTGATGGCGCACGTTATATCGCAGCAAATGGTGCCGCGTGGCTGATTGATATACTGGCAAGCGTTCAGCATTTGCCGACTATGCGCGAGGAAGATCGACAATTCTGGACCTTGAAGGTTGATCTCGAAAAACACACAGCCGTTATTATTTGCACCGATGGAGATAAGACAGGGGAGGGGGAGGTCGAACTCTATCGTCAGGACATTCCTTATACGGATTTCCCTCTACAGGAAGCCAAATTATTCGCTTTCAGTGAACCCGGCATAGGGCGAATTGTCCTGCTTCCCAGCGAATACTGAAAACGCTGACGCTCTCTACTGTAAGGCCGCCCTGAAGGGTGGCTTTTTTTATATCTGCCATCCAACTGCACCACAAAATACCGTGGTGATAGGGACGTTTTGAAATGTGCAAGACACTCGATGTGACACGACAGACATGTGGTCGATATATCGTGGAAACGTGCCTTCGGCCTGATGGAGCCGTTTTTTTACGCACCCCGGAAATATTCCCGGTCAATGCCCGCAACTGGCATGGTCCATATGAAAATATGAATGCTGCAATCACTGATTTTTTGGACCGGACGGCAATACCAAAGATCACACATAAGAAACTCTCCTCTCTGCGCGATCACGGCTATGCCGGGGATGTTGGTGGGAAGGAGATGATCCTTCATCTCGATCGCTGGACCGGTGCCACAACGCTCAGTGATTTCGAATTGATCGAGGAGAGCATCCAGACCTGATTTCCTTTCATCCGCATCTCTCAAAATTTGTCAGGAGAATGATCTCATGCTGAAACACACGATCGTTTCTGGAAACCACTGGCTGCGTCCTGCAAAGCCGACCCGATGGATCTGTACAGATGAACCGGTCACGTGCCGGCGGTGCCACATCGAGTGGCTGGATGGTGACCCGGCATTATCCATTGAGTGTCCTGGCTGTGGTGCGGAAGCTGGCTATCCTTGTCAGCGGCCCCAGGGAGGGAATGAACGTGTCTGTTTCCAGCGTGACCGTCAGGCTATTCGCAATGGTCTGCTGATACCGTGCGAGGGATTATCGTGGGATGGACGGCACGATAAGCGTCTGATGATCACGTCACATCCTCACCCTCACGCCATTCCAATTCTGAGTGGCGCACCAGTAAGCCGTTTTACTGCGTAAGGAATCATCTCTCGTGATTCAAGTGTGTCCAATATGGCCACACTTTCAGATTTTCCGTGATGAGGAAGAAGTCTTTCCTAACATGAAGGATGAAGCACGTCACGTCCTGTTTGAGATGTGAAGACGAAAATCAAATCAAAAACAAAGAAAGAGAAAAACAAGAACAACAAAGAATGTGCACCAGAGCGCCGCGGCGGGGGCAAGAGGTGGGTTCTCGCCCGGGGGCACCCCCCCCCCGGGGGGGGGGGGGGGCCCCCCCCCGGGGGGCGCCCCCCCCGCCGGCCCCCCCGCCACGGCGCTCCGGTCGCGCGAAGGTATCCAAAAGGAAAAGGACACCGACGATGCGCGATACGAAACTCCCTCTTCCCACAACAGCACGCGATTATCTGGAACTGGCAGGTTTCCTGCTGGGGACAATTCTTCTGGGGCTGACACTTATCATCCTGATCTGCGGACCAGCCTTCGTGCTGCCGCACAGCATGACCTTTGCCGGTCTGGGTTAACTCCTAAGGAGAGGAATGGATCATGACCAAACATGAACGTATCGATCTCTATCAGGATGTGACCAACCGCATCGTGGAGCAGTTAGAAAACGGAGTGGCCCCATGGGTGCAACCCTGGTCTAATACTGCAGCAGGGCCGTCACTGCCACTCAACGTCACCACAGGTCGCCGATATAGCGGTATCAATGTGCTGCTGTTGTGGGGAACCGTGCAGATGTGCGGTTTTACCTCCCAGAGATGGCTGACATTTAATCAGGCACGAAAAGTTGGCGGCAGTGTCAGGAAAGGTGAAAAGGGCACGACCGTTTTCTATGCTGACAGATTTGTGCCGGGTGGTCAGGAGGCAGACGAGGAGGCGCGGGCCATTCCCTTCTTGAAGCGCTTTACGGTATTCAACATTGACCAGTGCGAACACCTGCCCAAAGACATGACAGGATCAGTCGCATCGCTACCTGAGCGCGAGATTGTCCCTCATGCGGACGCTCTGCTGCAGGCCACAGGTGCGGACATCCGAATTGGTGGTGACAAGGCCTTTTATGCCCCGGATCCAGACTATATCCGGCTTCCTCCACAGAATGCCTATTATGAGCAGATCAACTGGTATCGCACGGCTTTCCACGAAACCGCGCACTGGAGTGGCCATAAAAGCCGTCTGGACCGTGACCTGTCTGGTCGGTTCGGTTCTCATAAATACATGGCAGAAGAGATCGTGGCTGAGCTTACGGCGGCCTTCGTTCTTGCCGAGTTGAACATCACGCCGACAGTGCGACACGCTGATTACATTGGGAGTTGGATTACCCTGTTGAAGGAGGATAAGCGGGCAGTTTTTGCAGCAGCGCGTCTCGCGTCACAGGCAGCGGAATACATACTTGCTTTTCAGAGTAAGGCTCCCCGGTTACCCGCAGAACTTTCACGGATGGCGGCCTGAATGGGGCGAGGGATGCGGGCACTCGTGTCCGTATTCTGGGCTAACCCGAATACGATGCCCCCTCCAACAAGTGACACATTGCCGGACGGCAAGAGTTTATGGCTCTGCACCATACTGGACCGGACTGTAGAGCGTGAGATCATCTCTCACTATGCACCGCGTGTCCGCCCTGGTTCAGGGTGGTCACACGGCTGGTCTCCTTTGCTCGACCCACCCAAACGCTGGAGTGGCACACGCAAAGCGGCAGCACGTCGTCGCAACCTGCGCCGACGGCTGGAGAAGGCAGTTCCACTCTTTGCCGATCAGTTCGAGAAGCAGGAACTCCAACGCAGGCCTGACTACTTCGATCCAGCCAGTATTGATCGCGAACAGTGCAATAAAAATTGATGACTGATCGCTCAAAATACCCACGAACGGGAAAACACGTATCATGAATAGACAGTATTACACGTCACCTTTTCAGGGTGGGGACAATCCGTTGCGCGTCGGAACCATAGCGCTTGGTGCAATCTATCACATGCCACTTGGCGATTATATCGGTCCTCGTGAGCCATGGATCGTCGAAGCATTTTTGAACGGCCAGTATCATGCTGCCCGTCGAGATCCTCTGACTGGGAAATGGCAGAGTGTGTTTGTTAGCGGCCGGTCAGACCGGGCTCAACTTCGTAACCTTGCTACAGGAAAACGCATGATATTGGCCACTCACTGGTTGGTCAGTAACGCACGGCAATCTGGTGATGAGAACTCTTATCCCAGTCTTCCCGATATCGGAAAATTCTACAGAATATCCGAGACAAAAGGGAAAGAGATAAGAAATTAAAAATAAAGAGAAAAAAGGAAGAAAAGAAAAGACAACACACTGCCGCACATCTTTCCGGGTCTGTGCGGTGTGAAGCGGCCGTCGTCGTGGTCAAGCCCCAAGCCTTCGGTCGTGACGGCACCGTGAAGCCGCATGCGGCTTCCGCACCACTGCCGTCCCGAGGGCCTGACCCCGCCGCCTATGGCCGCTTCTTAAGGACCGCACCCGGAAAGATGATGCGGCAGCGGGCCGTCTCAATATCCGGGAGAACAGAAAGAAAATCTGTCATGCGCGGAACAGTCAATCGCGTCATCCTGGTGGGAAACCTCGGCAAGGATCCCTTGCGAGAAGATCTGGAAAACGGGGCAAGCCGGGTTTCATTCCCCTTGGCGACCTCAGAGAGCTGGTCAGATCAGGTTCAGGGCAAGCGGAAACAAATGCGAGAATGGCATCAGATTGTCTGTCTCGATCAACGTCTTGCTGATCTGACAATGCGCAAATGCCGAAAGGGCACGCAGGTTCTGGTTGAAGGACGCCTGCGCGCCACACTCGTGAGTGAAGGGCCGGCGCAGTGGGTGCGAACCGAGATCGTCATTGATGGATCTGGTTGCGACATCACAATTCTCGAACTGAGCAAGCCGATCAGGCGGAAAGCCAGAAAACCACGGGCTCGCAAAAGCTGAAATCCTAAAATTCAAACGCAAAGGACAAACGTCATGACGACGCAGATGACCCCCTTATCTTCCGTACGCCCGAATGCTCGTTCGTGCTGGCGCCAACTGTCGTCAGAAGCTTCCTTCCTGGATTACAGCATCGGCTGCCACGCCCTTCCGTCTCGTCTTGAAGCCGCTCTGCGGCGTAAAGCGGTGCGGGCACGGCGTAAAGCCTGGGAACATATGCTCGATAGCAGCCAGCCGGGGCGTCGGTCATGAACACATCACAAATCGTCATTGGCCATAATTTTTCAAACTCGTCGCATCATGCTCTCGCAGGATGGATCTCCGAGAGAGGAGATCCGACATGCACCGAACTGCTTGCAGGCCGACTGCCAACAGTCAAACGCGCCTACAAAACACAGGGCTTGCGGAAAGGAAACATAGCTCTCTCGCCATCTGTTACGTCAATTCGGGGAGTGCGGGTCATGTCGGATAACCGAGCCATCGACGCACAACGGGATGAGCTTGCAACACTACGTGAGCGCGTTCGGTGCGAACTTGTCCTAGAACGCGAAGGCTATCGTCTTGACAGAGAAGCCACAGCGCAACGGTCGGCCAAAAACCTGAAGTTCCGCCGTGGTGAGGGCGAAATCATCATTGTAAACCACGGTGGCAAAGGCTGGTGGGATCCGACAAATCCTGATCGTAGCGCGCGTGGTGATGTCATCAAACTGGTCCAACACCTCAAACCCGGCCTTAATCTTGGCCATGTGCGGCGCGAGTTACGCAACCTGATCGGTCTGGAGCCGAGCTACGAAGTCAGGGAACGGGTCAAACCTACTTCGACAGACGCGAACCAGAAACGTGACCCAGCATGGATGTGGGAACATCGTAAGCCACCCCAGCAGGGATCAGCTGCATGGCGCTATCTTTCAGAAGAGAGAGGACTGCCTGATCGCATACTGGACGCTGCGGCTAAACAAAACCTGTTACGAGAAGGTCCCAACGGGACAGCCTGGTTTGCGCATCGTGACAATCAGGGAGCGTTGAGCGGCATGGAAATGCGTGGGCCTGAGTACCGAGGCTTTTCAACCGGGGGCATTGGCAAGCGGTTATTCCGGTTTGAGTCTGATCCCGGCGTGCCACCCTCACGTGTCGTCGTGGCCGAAGCAGCAATAGACGCTTTGTCTTTCGCCTCGATGGACCGTTTTTCCCGCAACACGCTTTACTTGTCCACGGGTGGAGGCATGAGCCCGGAAAGTGTCGCTGAGCTGAAGCAGGTGCTGATGGATGTGGCCCAACGGCCAGAAGGCCGTCTGGTTATCGCGGTCGATAATGACCAGCAGGGTGATCACTATGCTGCAATGTTTTCAAAAATGGCTCAGGAGGTCGGTTTGTGGAATGGCCGGGCTTCACCAAAAACACCCGGATCTGACTGGAATCAGGTTTTAAGGGCACGCGGCAACAAGGAAAGTTCAGCCCCGCGCCCTTTTGGCGAACTGGCGGGATCAGCGACAACCACCACACCACCCCCTCAGGTCGCAGCAGGATGGGTCGATGATCTCAAATTACGTAAACGACAGCAATCCCAGCCCGTCCCTCAGGCAGAGCAGGCTGCGCCATCTGTAAGGCGTTCTGGCTCACCCTCATTGGGAGGTCGATAACGTCATGTTCGACCAGAATTATCATGAACAGAAAAGCGAAATCCACGATCCGAAGTGGAGACGCGCAATACTGACAGTTTTTCACAGCACTGAACGCGCAAGGAATGTGTGGGAAAACCGATGTTCCAATCCTGCTCAGACACCTTGCCAGTTTGTCAGCTGCACCGATGGAACACGTGATCTGATTGGCGTGGTGATCGGTGGCACGATGCCAGAGGCTGCAGACTCAAGGCTCTGGGACTTAGAGTGTGCGTTCACCATGCTCACTGAAGATGCCGAAATCCTGATTGTTAAAGGCTGGTACGCCACAGCAGTCGAACAGGTCGTTGAGGATATCACAGAAGGAATTGAAACCATGAAATCAAACGAACAAACATATCGCGATGACGTTCTTGACTTTCTGGTTATCAAGGCGGGCCTTGCGCAGCAGCTTGATCAGTCACCAGCGGCAAAAGCGTTCTGGGATATACATCTTGAACGCCTTGGGGCAGCAAAATGGCCTGAGGGGCCTCTGCCACAATGTCTTGTGCGGTTTGATGAGCGAACCGGTGCCAAACTCGGGCTCGTTATCAGTGGTGTCTGGGTTGAGCGTTTGGGAGACTGGGATCTGAATGAGCCATTTCTTGTGCTCTCAACGGATGGAGAAATCCAGCGCTGTGAGGGGCGCGTTGTGGAACAGGTCAGTGTGTTATGAGCGCCTCGCTGAGCATCCCGCCGCGTCTCGCTCCTGTGCTGGACGACCTCACTCCAGCGCAGCGTGCTGCAGCTTTGGCGCTAGGCCGCGTTCTGGTGCTTGCTGGTGCTGGGACAGGGAAGACCAAGACCCTGACGGCTGGTGTCGCCTCGCGGATCGAGCTGTATGGCATGGAGCCATCACGTATTCTCTGTGTGACGTTTACCAACAAGGCGGCCCGCGAAATGCGGGAACGGATTACACGGGCTTGCGGAGAGGGGATGGCGCCTTCATGGCTCGGGACATTCCACGCGCTGTGCGCGCGCCAGTTGCGGGCCGAACCCGACATTGCCTATTTGCGGCCAGGATTTGATATCAGGGACGCTGATGACGCGCTAGCAATTGTCCGCCGTCTGATCAAGTCCGTTCCTGTTGAACAGTTACCGCGTCCGATGGAGGGCGAGCCGGGAGATGCGCGTCAGATTGCCAAGATGGCCGAGCGCATCTCCCGGCTGAAGGAAGATCTGGTGACGCCTGATGTGGCGGGGCACCATGTGGAGGCCATGATTGCGCGGGCGCATGCCCAGAAGCGTTTCATAGATGATGCTGGCTGGCGTTTTGTTGTCGGGTTGTATGGACGCTATCAAAGTTTGCTGCGCGAACAGAATGCTGCGGATTTTGGCGATCTTCTGATGTGGCCTACCTTGGCCATGCTCAAAAACGAGACCTATCGCTATCGGTGGTCCCGTCGTTTTACAGCTGTCATGGCCGACGAATTTCAAGACGTGAACCGCGCCCAGTTTCTCTGGCTCAAAATGATCTCTGAGGTATCAGGGGAGCTTTTTGCTGTGGGGGATGATTCACAGAGCATCTATTCCTGGCGTGGGGCAAAAGTCGGTTTCATACGAGGGTTTTCTCAGGAGTTTCCCGAAGCCAAGACATTCAAACTGGAAGAGAACTTTCGCTCGACCGCTCATATTCTTGACGCATCCAATGCAATTATTGCGCAGGATCCTTCACGTATTCCAAAGACCTTGTATACACGAAAAGGCGCTGGCAAGCCCATCGAAGTCCTGCAGTTTTCCTATATCAGCGAGGAAGCTGACGCTATTGCCGCCGAAATTGGCAGGCGGGCCGCCGCAGGATGCCCGTGGCATGATATTGCCGTGATCTATCGTCAGAACCGTCTCAGCCGCTCGATAGAGGAAGCACTGATACAGGCGCGGGTGCCTTATGAAATTGTTGGCGATGTCGGGTTTTATCAACGTGTTGCCGTCAAGGATGCCCTTGCTCTGGTCTCTCTTGCCGCACGCCCGGATGACCGACAATCCGATGAAGCCTTTCGCCGGGTAGCAAATAAACCATCCCGCGGTCTTGGAGCAAAGGGGCTGGGAGCTATTGAACTCACTGCGCGCGAGCAGGACATATCCTTACTCTGCGCTGTCCGTGAGACACGTCTCTCCCAGAAAGCGGCGACCGCCCTTACAGAGTTTGACCGCGTGGTGAGGGAGGTTGGGGCACAGGAGAACCTGAGCGTCGGGGATCGGATGCGCCTCTTACTTGAAGATACCGGCTATTTCGACATGCTTCGTGCTGATGACAGTGATGAAGCTGCGACACAGATGGAGAACCTTGCTGAGCTGGCCGATGTGGCTGACCGTTATCGCAAGGTTGACCATCTGATGGAACACGCTGCCCTGGCCTCAGGCGCACCTGGAGAAAAAGGGAAGGAGCGTGTGCAGCTGCTGACGATGCATCGTGCAAAGGGGCTTGAGTTTCGACATGTGTTTCTTCCTGCGTGGGAAGATAGTCTATTCCCAGGAAGTAATGCACGGAATCTGGATGAAGAGCGCCGACTGGCCTATGTGGCCCTGACGCGAGCCATGGAACAGGCAACCATCACCTGCTGCGATTATCGACAGGGAACATCGTCCATCCCGTCCCGGTTTTTGGATGATAGCCCCTCCAATAACCGGATACGACACTGGAACTGGCAGGACGGTCGTGGATCACTGTCCAATAATCGGCCGGCATGGGAACAGACTCAACGTGAACTGAATGCGTTGGGGATCTGATCGTGGATATTCTTACCAATAAGCAAGCGCGATTGCCCGCCCAGTTGCCCGCTCGGCGCTGGGCCCATTATTGCTGCGTTTGCAAGGCGGGAGCGGTATTCGGTGCGAACACGCATCCAGGCGAGATAATGTGGTACTGCGCAAAACATCGGTCTCTGATGCGCCCTGTGCCACCAGGCCCCATGCCGCGGACATCGGGAAGAGGCTGATGGGGGCTGGACGTTGGAAGGGGGTAATGTTGGTGCTTACCCTGATGGTGTTCGGTTTTCATGAAACACGGGCCTACGGAAAGGAAGGCTGCCAGGACCTGTTCTATAAAGGACAAATGCCAGTTTTGGGCGGCGAGTTCGGTCACGGGACAGTCCTGTGCAACACGGCGTATGCCGCTATGGACTCTTCGCTTTCAAAAGGCCCGATCTGGTCGGCAGAGTATATTGTTGAAGAAAATCTTGAAGTTGCGGCCCGTACCAAGCGAGAAGGCTATTTCTATCCGGACGTCCGGCTTCCTGCAGGCTACCGTGGAGAGTTGGCCGACTGGAAGCATAGTGGCTGGGATCGAGGACATTTGTCTCCGTCGGGTGATTTCGCTGGCCTGACTGCACAACAGGAATCCTATGCGTTGTCTAATGTTGTCCCACAGGCTCCGGGTTTGAACCGCGGAGCATGGGAGGGAATTGAGGCCGCTGTGCGGGGGCTCGCGAATGCAGAGGGAGAACTCTATGTCGTGACAGGAGTGCTGTTTTCTCATCACAGAGTCAGTGTCGGCCCAGATAGAGTCATGATCCCATCAGGAATGTGGAAGGCTGTCTATGATCCTATTGCAGAAGGTGCCGCTGTGTATGTCTGTGCAAACACCAATCAGCCTGATTGTAAGATAGTCTCTTTAGAAGTTTTGTCCCGTTGGGCCGGTATCGATGTATTTCCGTCTCTGGCAGTCTCTATCAAACAGCACATCATGCCGATGCCCGTCATAGAAGAGAGCCCATATGCGGCAAGTGTCCGAACCGAACAGTCCAGAGCGAATGGATTTAACTGGAATGATCGACGGGTCAAAGAAGTGTTGCACTTGCTTCAGAAAGCACTCGGTCGATAGGTTGTAAATCTTTGTTATTCCCAGATAAAAATCCAAAAGACTTTGAATTTTCAGTGGTATTAACGTATTATTGATGGAACTATAGAGGGTGTAATAATGGAAAAAACACTTATCGTACCGGCAATCACTCATGAAGAATCACAGCGCCGCAGGCGAGCTGTCGAAGAAGCGCGGGCAGCTAATTTCCGGCAGGGCTATCGTCACGATGCCGTTCTGGAAGAAGCTAATGAGCGCTTTATTCGTGGTTTGATTTCGCTTGATCATTTAAGAAAAGAAATGCGGCAGGCTGTTTTGAATAACCGTTGAGCGTTCCAGCATGTCAGAGCATGATTTGGAGCACGGTTACACTTACCCAAATGTGTCAGACGATCCGGATCAGCGCGATGTATTGAGGAACCGGCTGGGTATTCGCAGTTATACGATACTGAGCCAAGGCGAGAATCGTACTACCAGTGATCTACGGATAGAAACTCCGCTTGCTATGCGAACTGCGGGACTCGAACCCGCATCAACCCGCAGTGACACTTTTCTAACCCATTGAAACAGCTAAAAGAATATGACGTGCTGTCTTCTGGTTGGTGTTTTTGTTCCCGGCGTTGGTTAAACAATCTGGGAAAGTGGAGAGGCCACTTTAACCCTAATCGACAGTTTTCTGAAAGGGGTTAATGATTGTCACCATATCGAAAATCTTCTGACCATTCTGCATGTCATCGGACAGTAGGATTTTGATACCGTTTTCTATAGCGCAGGCTAAAATCATGACGTCATAGGTCTGTAGCCCATAGCGTTCAATGATGGCCCAACCCCGACTGTAAACGGCCTCTGTAATAGGGTGAATAGTGACCAGTCCCCGGAAGTCCGTAATGAGTGTTTTGATATCGTCCAGTGAAAGTTTGGTCTTGCGTCTTAGCGTATTGGTCGCTTCGTTGAGCATCTGCACAGAAATATGACAATCTTGATCCAGAAGAATGCTGTCAGCGATACCAGCCTTACCTGTTCCTTCCTCCATCATGGCATAGAGAAGGATGTTCGTATCCAGAAAGAAAGACATCAGTCTTCGGGGCGTTCAAAGCGAAACCCTGAAGGTAGTTTGTTACCGATCTCTTTTAGCGAACGAAGAGCTTCTTCTTTGGATTTGAGACGCGTAAAAAGAGCATCCACATTATCGCCTTCCTGAAGGCCGAGTTGTTTGACAATGTGTGAGGAAATGCGAACAGTCAGGCTGTTACCCCATTTGGAAACTTGCATAAGAACCTCCCATATAATAGATAGACAAAAATAATTTATGTATATCTATTTTAGAAGATGATTCAGCTAGCTTCCAGTTTTCTGGAAGGAATTTCACGTGTCAAAAGACGGGTCTGATGGGGATTCTGTTGTCGGTTTCAGTGTGTCATGAGACCGGGCGATTCTGGAAACGGCACTTTCACTGAGTCCATAGGTTGCTGCCAGAGATTTAAGAGTCGTTCCGTTTTTTCTTTTGACTCTGATCTCGCGTTTCTGCGCGGTGGTCAGTCTGGATGGTCGTCCCATCTGCTTTCCCTGCTGGATGGCTCTGACCCGGCCTTCAGATGTTCTGGTTCTGATCAGATCGCGTTCGACGTCAGCAAGGCCGCCGAGCACAGCAAGCATCAGGCGTCCTGTGCTGGTGCTCGTATCGGTCCACGGTTCAGCTATTGAATGAAACTGTGACTTTTTATTCGTAATCTCTTTAACTATAGATAAAGAGATCGAAAGTACTCCGGGCGAGTCTGTCGATACGCGTGACAACTACGATGTCCCCTTCAGTAACCGAGGCAATCAGCTTTTTGAGTTGTGAACGTTCGGCATTCGCACCGCTTGCTTTTTCGCGGTAAATTTTTACGCACCCAAATTCTTTTAAATTTTTTACTTGTATATCAAGGGTCTGTCCTACTGTGCTGACCCGTGCATAGCCTATTTTTCGACCCATGTTCCACTCCTTTACCTTGCAGGAAAGGGGCATCTTATCATGAGGTTTGCTTGCTTAAATCCTGATTTATGCAAAAAATATTTGTTAGGTTTTTTTTGCTTCAACTCATGTTTCTGTTGTGCAAACAATTTTTCTATGAAATAAAGCTGAGAAGAATTTCATGAAGCAGGTAGGACTTCCCCTACTTGCGTAAATCAGGAATTATGAAAATGGCGACATACTATACCTATGACTCGCAAGGTAATGTTGAAACAACTTGGGAAATTACGCAGCCGTATGGGTCGATATTTTCTGTCTGGAATGTAAAAATAACAGATTCCAGTGGCAATACAATTTTATCTCAGGATAATATAAATCCAGGAATTACAATCCCATTTGTGGCAACGCTGCTTGGATCTGGATATGTTCTCACTCCGGGATCAGGTGATTATACTGTTCTGATTAGTGCTCTTAGTGCGCAGACATTCGTGAGTACCCCGGGTTCTACCGGAAATTTCACTATTGGTGCTTCGGCAGGAGAAATATCTACTTATTATATTGGTGGGACGAGTTCCATATCAGGTCTGGCTAATCTTTTAACTGGCTCCACAGTTAATGTGGTTGGGGGAACTGCGACATTAACCGGAACAGGAGGGAGTGCTCTTGTCGGCGCTTTGAATGGCTCAACTGTTAATATCGAATATGGCGGCACATTAAATACAGGAGCAGCGCTTGCAAGCGTTCTGGAAGGCTCTACTGTCAACTTTGGGACAGGTGGAGGTACCATCATTATCAATGGTGGCGGTACACTCATTAGCCTTTTAGCTAGCGGTTCGCTGAATGCAACGACCTTTAATAACTATGATCCGTCAAAAGACACTATTGAGCTTCAGAATACAACTAATCCTATTGCGACCTATACCATAGAAAACGGCGGTCTTTTCGGGTTGGATTCATCCCAGAAAGTCATTGTTCTTAAAGACTCTTCAGGGGATATTGTTGCCGAATATGCTGTGAAACCCGCAGATGGTGTCGTGCTTGATAATGCAACATATAATGTTAACGATACCACAAATAATCCTCTAAAAGTTACTTACTCCAACGGTAATACTTATATTGGAGCCTGCTTTCTCGCTGGCAGCATGATTCGCACGACGAGTGGTGAAGTCGCTGTTGAAGATATTCACATTGGCGATGAAGTGATCGCCTTTGATTGGCGGAGCAATACGGACGTCGTTAGGCCTGTTGTCTGGGTTGGGAAAACCCACGTTAATATTCGTCACGGTATGCCCGACGATGAAGCTGGTTGGCCTGTTCGCGTCCTGAAAGACGCGATCGCCGATGGTGTTCCTTATAAGGACATGCTGATTACATCGGAACATTGCCTCTTCTTCAAAGACCGGTTTGTGCCAGTGCGTATGCTGGTCAATGGTGTGTCTATTTTCTACGATAAATCCATCTCGTCCTATGATTACTATCATGTGGAAACAGAGCAGCATTCTGTGATCACGGCCGATGGTATGCTGACCGAAAGCTATCTGGATACCGGTAACCGGTCTTCCTTCCGGCAGGAAGGCAAGATTGCGACCCTTCGTGGTGCTGTCAAAAGCTGGGAAGATGATGCTGGTGCCCCACTGGGTGTTGAGCGTTCTTTTGTTGAGCCTCTGTTCCGTGCCATCGAATGGCGCGAAGACAAGGTCTCAAAAGAACAGGTGCCTGCAGTTGTTGAACTGACCAATGACCCGGACCTGCATCTGGTCACCGAAACAGGTGCGCTCATTCGTCCCATGCGTCGTACCAGTCAGGAGTATAGCTTCATGCTGCCGCCCGGTACCCGGTCGGTACACGTTGTTTCACGGGCTAGTCGGCCCAGCGATGTGATCGGTCCATTTGTGGATGATCGTCGTTACATGGGAGTTGCTGTTGGAGAAGTCCGCCTGTTCTGTGCTAAAGAACAGTTCAACATCACATCACATCTGAGCACCGAAAAACCGCAAGGATGGCACGCTGACATGGGATGGCAGGGCGCTGCCTGGACGGACGGTAATGCAAATCTGCCCCTGGGAGATCTGCTGAAGCACGGCAAGATGGGGATACTCTCAATCAGCATTCTTGCTGCAGGACCTTATCTTGAAAGCGAAAACAAAACAGATACGGTAACTGTTCGTTCTGCCTGAGCCATCAGGTTGTAACGAATGATGTGGGCCAGGCTCTTCTTTATAAGAGGGGCCTGGCTTTTTCATTTTTTAGACATAAACCTAATTTCGTAGATGGTCTTCAAATGAGCGGAAAAACTTTGCAGGAAATACACCTGCCGCTCACAACAGCCCAGCGCGGCGTATGGATGGGAACCCTGCTGCGCACGCAGGGCGGCACGTTCAACATTGCGGAAGCAGTGGAAATTCTTGGCCCGGTTGATCCCGCCCTGTTCCGTGCCGCTCTTGTTCAGGTGGCGCAGGAGGCGGAAACCACGCGGGTAAGCATCCGCATGGGGGCGGATGGCCCCTATCAGGTCATTCTGCCCACACTGCGTTGCCCCTTGCCGTTTGTGGATTTCTCCACCCGGCCCGATGCCGCAGTGCAGGCGCAACATTGGATGATGGAGCGCATCAGTCAGCCGGTTGATCTGGCGGAAGATCCGTTATGGACCTGTGGGCTGATCAAGCTTTCTGCTGACAGTTTCATCTGGTTTCATTGTTGTCACCATATCGCGCTTGATGGCTTTTCCGGTGGCCTGATTGTGGCGCGCGTGGCGGAACTGTACAATGCCATGGTGGAAGGGCGCGAACCCGCACCCTGCATGTTCCTGCCCCTTGAACGGCTTGTTGCGCAGGAAGCCGCTTACCGCACCAGCCCCCGGCGCGAGAAAGATCAGGCTTACTGGCAACACCAGCTTGCCGCCCCGCCCGAGGCAGTCACACTGGCCTCTCCTCTGCCGCCCAGTGTGCCGGAAGCACCTTTGCAGCGGCTGGGGTTTGTGGAACGCAATGTGCTTGTGCCGCCCGCCATGGTGGGGCAGATGCAGGGGCTGGCACAGCAGGCTGGCGTTACGCTGCCGCAAATGCTCACGGCCCTGCTGAGCACCTACATCTTCCGCATGACAGGGCAGGAAGACCTCACGCTCGGCATGCCCGTTACCGGCCGCACAGACCGGGAGATGCGGCGTGTGCCCGGCATGGCGGCAAACGCCGTGGTGTTGCGTTTTGCCATGGCCTACACTCTGGGTTTTTCAGAAATCCTGCTTCAGGCGCGCCGCGCCCTGCACGGGGCGCTCCGGCATCAGGCTTTCCGGTATGAGGATCTGCGGCGCGTTCTGGGGTTTCATGATACACAGCAGCATCTCTCACGCATCGGCATTAATATAGAGCCGTTTGATTACCATCTCTCCTTCGGTGGCAGCCCGGCACGCAACCGGAACCTGAGCAATGGGGTGATGGAAGATCTGACATTTTTTGTATTTGACCGTCAGGACGGGCAGGGGTTGGCGCTGTGCCTTTACGCCAACCCGACCCTGTATGATGGCCCGGCGCTGGAGCGCCATCTGCGCCACGTGATGCGTTTGATAAAGGCCATTCTGGCAGATCCTGCCCAGCCCATCGGCGCTTATCTGCTTCTTGATGCTGCCGAATGCAAGGCTTTGCTGGCGGATGAAACCGCAACGGCCAGCAACTGGGGCCCGCGCGCTCTTGTGGCTGATCTGGCGCGGCATGCCGCCTACGCCCCCACGGCAACGGCGGTGACGGATGGGCGAGGCCCTGTGTCCTACGCGGCTCTTCTCCATGCAGCGCAAGGTCTGGCGGAGCATCTGATGGCGTGTGGCATCGGCTCCGGTGATGTTGTCGGCCTGATGCTGCCCAGAGACAGACGGCAGGTGATCGGCATGTTGGCCACCATGGCCACCGGGGCGGCGTGGCTCTCGCTGGACAGATGCGGCCCGCGTGAGCGCAATGCCGCCATTATCGCCAATGCCCGGCCCGCCCTTTTTCTGACAGAAGACACCCTGCCAACTGGCCTGCCAGATGGTTCGGCCGTTCTGGGGCTTGCGGAAGATGGCACGCCCGCAACAGTGTTTTCCAACCCGGATGCCCAGCGTGCGCCTGTGGTGCCGCAGGGTACGGCCTATGTCATCTATACTTCCGGCACCACCGGCACACCCAAAGGCGTGGTGGTGCCATGGTCCGCCCTGACCAACCTTTTGTGCACCATGCAGGATAAACTGGCGTTGGGCGCACAGGAATGCTGGTTATCCGTTACGTCTGTCACATTTGATATTTCCATTCTGGAACTGCTGTTGCCGCTTCAGGCCGGTGCGCATCTGGTGCTTGCCAGACGCGAGACCGTGACAGACCCCACACTGCTGTCCGCTATCGTGCAACACTATGGTGTCACCCTCATGCAGGCCACGCCAACCTTGTGGCAGATGCTGGTGGGGGCCGGGCAGGGCCGGTGTCTGGCACAGGTGCGCGTGCTTTCTGGCGGGGAGCCCCTGCCAGTGCCTCTGGCACGCACGCTTCAGAAACATGCGTGCGCTGTCTATAATGTTTATGGCCCGACCGAGACCACAATCTGGTCCACCTTCCATGCCGTCACTGCGGAAGATGGTTCACGCGGCCAGCCCATCCCGGCGGGGCGGCCATTGGCCAATACTCAATGTTATGTTCTGGACCCCGCAGGCGGCCTGCTGCCCGTGGGTACACCGGGGCAACTGGCTATTGCCGGCGCTGGCGTTGCCACGGGCTATCTGGACCGCCCAGATCTGACACAGGC
>CALFLO010000017.1 GCA_937880175.1 uncultured Gluconobacter sp. | reverse complement strand
ATCCCACCCACCCTGCTGGATGGCGAAAAACACCATATCACTTTTAAAAACCGTCTGAAGCAGATCGAAATCTATTCACAGAACCAGAAGCTGGAATACATCTCTTTCTCCGGAAAACTTCCGGTGGAAACGCACTCTTTTGTTGATGGCCTGAAACAGGGTGTCCTGAGTGGCTGGGTTGTCTGCGGGAATGACATCGAGGGCTGGAAAGGAAACCAGCAGATTCTCGTGACCTGCAATGGTCAGAAAATCAGCCAGATTGAAGCCAACAGATACCGTGGTGACGTGGGAAAAGCCCTGTCCTGCGATCCTTATTGCGGTTTCCAGTTCTCGCCGCCCGAACTGTACCGCAAGCCCTACGAGCAGGAATTCCGCTTCTACGTCCTGCCCGACATGATCGAGGTCACGAACAGTCCCTGCCTGACCAGCTTCGTCACTGACGCCCATGAATCCCTGATTATCGACGTCATCGACAAGATCGACGCACTCCATGTGGAACTGACACGTCTGCGCCGTCAGGTACGGGAAATTCTGCCCCAGCCCGGATTTACGATCGCCGATTACCATGACTGGGCGAAAACCTACTTCCCGGTCCTGCGCAAATATGTCGACCGGACCCGTGACGATGCCGCCATTACCGGCAACCCGCTGGTCAGCATTGTCTGCCCGGTGTGGAATCCCAACCTCACGGATTTCACGGCTGCCCTTCAGAGCGTTCAGGCTCAGACATGGCAGAACTGGGAGCTTATTCTTGTCGATGATTGCAGCAAAAACCCGGAACTGCGCGCGGTCATAGAAGATTTCGCCCGGACAGATGCCCGCATCAAACCGATCTTTCAGGAAAAGAACGGTGGTATCAGCATCGCCACCAACGCCGGTCTGGCAGCGGC
The DNA here is from genome assembly GCA_937880175.1 of uncultured Gluconobacter sp. Lineage (GTDB taxonomy): Bacteria > Pseudomonadota > Alphaproteobacteria > Acetobacterales > Acetobacteraceae > Gluconobacter. The sequence continues at coordinate 20,273 of CALFLO010000017.1, read as the reverse complement.
AAAGGGCGAATGGATCGCATTCTTCGATCATGACGACCTGCTCGCCGACGTTGCCATCGAATATATGCTGAGAGAGGCCACAAGAAGCCACGCCGACCTCATCTATTCAGACGAAGACAAGATCGACGCCAGCGGTTACTACCGGGAGCCAGCTTTCAAAACCGACTGGAATTACAGACTTCTTCTTGGCGTGAACTATGTCTGTCACTTCGTAATGATCCGCCAGTCCGCCCTTCAGAATGTCGGTGGACTGAACAAGGAATATGATGGTGCGCAGGACCATGATTTCCTGCTCCGCGCTTCTGAACATATCCCCGCAGAGAAGATCCACCACGTTCCGGAAATTCTCTATCACTGGCGCATCACGGCAAATTCGACGGCTTCCGACATTGGCAACAAGAGCTATGCCATTGATGCCGGAATCAAGGCCGTCAGTGATCACCTGGCCCGTCGGAATCTGCCCGCCAAGGTCGACTCCCAGATGGGAATGACGCTCTACACCGTTGACTGGCAGTTCAATCAGACGCCGTCGGTGACAATCATCATCCCCTACAAGGATGAAATCCCGACAACACTCCGCTGCCTGGAAGCCATCCAGAAATATACCCGTTATCCGAATTACAAGGTTATTCTGGTTAATAACTGGTCCATCACCAAAGAAGCCGAGGCGTTCAGCAAGAAGGTCGACAAAATTCCCAATGTCGAGATCCTGACCGTCAAGGAACCGTTCAACTATTCGCGCATCAACAATCTGGCGGCAAAGGACGATACGTCCGATTTCCTGCTGTTCCTGAACAATGATGTTTTCGTTGAACAGGAAAACTGGCTCGACATTCTGGTCAACGAAGCACTGGCAGATCCGCTCGTGGCGATCGTTGGCGGGAAATTCGTTTACCCCAACCAGACGGTGCAGCATGCAGGCGTGCTGCTCGGGATTGGTGACGTTGCCGGGCATGCGCATGTCGGCATTCCACGCAACGAAGGCGGCTATGCGGGCCGCGCCTATTTCCCGCAGGAAATTTCAGCCGTAACGGCGGCCGGGATGCTGATCCGTCGTCCGGCTTTCGAGCTGGTCGGTGGCTTTGACGAAGATCATCTGAAAGTGGCCTTCAACGACATCGATCTGTGCCTCAAAATCCGGGACGCAGGCTATAAGGTCGTGTGGACGCCCGATTTCTGCGCCGAACATCATGAAAGCCTCAGCCGTGGCAGCGATGACCGTCCCTCAACGGAACGCCGCTTCTTCCACGAGACGCAGTTCATGCTTGAAAAATGGGGCAACACGCTGCGTACGGATCCTTTCTACAACCCGCATTTCACGCTCGACCGGCAGGTCTTTTTTGATCTGACGATTCCGGGAGTGGATGAAACGCGTTATCCGCCGCTCGCATCCACCAGAAAGAAAATCCGTCCGCTCTGGACCGTCCCGGCTTTCACCATCGAGCCTGAAAAAGCACCCGAAAAGCGCCCGGCCAAGGCTGCACCAGCCAAAGCCAAGACGACCAAAACCACTGCAACCAAAACCCGGCAGAAAAAATCAGCCGCTGCGACCCCATCAGGCCAGACCGACTAATTCTAGCCCTGTTTCGGGCAACGAACATAGCCCGGACAATGACTGCGCAAACGCAGCAGTCATTGTCCGGAGCCATTCCGGCCAGAAGACACTCTTCGGCCACTTCAATCATTTCTGAAATGAGAACTGCCGTGGTGGAGCTGAGGGGAATCGAACCCCTGACCTCCTCATTGCGAACGAGGCGCTCTCCCATCTGAGCTACAGCCCCACGGCACAGCGATAGTTCTCTTCTTCCCGCAGGCTGTCAAGCAGGCCTGCACCCAAGACGTTGTTCTGTGCTATCGCTAGGGCTACAAGCGTTCCCAAACTGGCCTTTCGGCTGCCCTTTCCGACATTCGACGAGGTTTTATATGGTTGCCCTGCATTCCATTATCCTGATGCTGATCCAGGCTTTCGTATGGATCCTGCTGGCATATTGCATCCTGTCGATGCTGCTTGGCTTTGGGATCCTGGATATTCGCAACCGGTTTTTCTATTCCATTTTCAACACACTGGCGCGGATCGTCGAGCCCGTCATGGCACCGATCCGCAGCATCCTTCCCAACACGGGCGGCATGGATTTCGCACCGATGGTCGTCCTGCTGCTGATCCAGCTTCTGGTCTACCCAGCCGTCAACCGGATCTTCTTCATGCTCGCGACGCAGAGCAGCTTCTGAAACGCCCTATCTCAGAGCGCGCCACACGTCTTCCAGCGCATCGATAAGCGCATCACGGCTTTCCTGATGCTGCGTCCCGTCCGGGCGCTGCATCCAGACCGACCATCCATTTCCCTGCGGACGCTCCATTTTCACGGCCCAGTCCGCTGGCAGACGGGAGAAAACCCGCTCCATCCGGGCTTCAGCCGTCAGGGGTTTGGCGTAATTGTGACCCATCGCGGATCGCTCCCGTCCCTCAGGATCAGCCCGTCCCACCGACGGTCAGACCCGAAATTTTCAGGGTCGGCTGACCAACACCCACCGGCACACCCTGACCGGCCTTGCCGCAGGTCCCGATCCCCGGATCCAGCGCCACGTCAGACCCGATCATGGAAATCTGGTTCATGGCATCGGCACCATTGCCGATCAGCGTCGCGCCTTTCACGGGGCGGATAATTTTCCCGTCTTCCACGAGATACGCTTCCGAAGCCGCAAACACGAATTTTCCGGACGTGATATCCACCTGTCCGCCGCCAAAATTCACGGCATAAAGACCCCGCTTCATCGAACGGATCATCTCATCCGTCGTGGCCTGCCCTTCGAGCATGAGCGTGTTGGTCATACGCGGCATGGGCGCATGAGCGTAGGATTCCCGGCGTCCATTTCCGGTGGATTTCGTGCCCATTAGACGGGCATTCAGACGATCCTGAAGATAACCGGTCAGGATCCCGTCCTCGATCAGCACGGTGCGGGACGTCGGCGTCCCCTCATCGTCAATGCTGAGCGATCCACGACACTCCGGCAACGTCCCGTCATCGACCACCGTCACACCCGGAGATGCCACACGCTTGCCGATCATCCCTGAAAAAGACGACGTCCCCTTGCGGTTGAAATCGCCTTCCAGCCCATGCCCGACAGCTTCGTGCAACAGGATGCCCGGCCATCCCGGGCCAAGCACCACATCCATTTCTCCTGCCGGTGCGGGCGTGGCTTCCAGCGTGATCAGAGCCTGTTTCAGGGCCTTGTCGACCGCATCGCGCCACGTTTCCGGAGCCAGCAGCCGGTCCAGTTCATAACGGCCGCCCAGACCACAGCTTCCGCTTTCGCGCTGACCATCCTTTTCCACGACGACAGAGACATTCATCCGCACCAGCGGCCGCAGATCCGCAACATCGCCACCCGAATCCGCGCGCCGCATGATCTGTACGGCCTGCCACTCGGAGCTCAGCACGGCACTGACCTGCACCACCCGGGAATCCAGTCCCCGCGCATAAGCATCGATCTCGCTCAGAACCGCCGCACGGGCCGCAAAATCCGTTCCCTCAAGCGGCCGGGAATCACCATAAAGCCGCTGGTTCGTCGCCTGCGGACCCGGCGCCATGATACCGCTGCGCCCCTGCCGCACCGCGCCGACCGTGCTGACAGCGCGCTCCAGAGCATCGCGGCTGATATCATCCGCATGAGCAAAAGCGGTTTCCGTGCCCAGAACGGCCCGTAGTCCAAAGCCCGAAGACGTGTTGAAGCTGGCAGAACGGATCGTCCCGTCATCCAGGCTAATGCTTTCGTTTTCCCGGTACTCGAGGAACAGCTCGCCGTCATCCACGCCATCAAGCCCCCGATTGACGAGCGCCTTGGCATCGTCACGGGTCAGCTTTGAATCAGGACGCCCGAAAAACAGGGCGTCGGTCGTCGCAAGAGCGCCCAGAGCATCAGCAGCAACAGACATGAAAAATCTCCAGACAGAACAGACCGGCTTTCCCGGCCCGCAGGGTAAATTAAAGAGGCGCAGACAGGACTTTTAAGAAAGAGCTTTTTCCAGCCGTTTCAAGGCCTCCCGCAGGATCTCAGGCTTTTTGCAGAACGCAAAGCGGATCAGATTCTGCGGTGGAGCATCTCCCTGCGGATCATAGAAGGCCGAAACCGGGATCGTCGCCACCCCTGCATGCTCCACCAGCCAGCGCGCAAATTCTACATCGCTCCGCCCGGCTGCATGGCGCGAAATATCCGCCACGATGAAATAGCTCCCATCCGCAGGCAGCGTCTCAAAGCCCAGTCGGTGCAGCCCGTCCCGCAGCAGATCCCGCTGCGTTTCCATCTGCGCCGACAGCCCTTCGTAATAGCTGTCATCCTTGTTCAGCCCGTAAGCCACGGCACGCTGAAGGTTCGGCGCGGTCGCAAACACCATCACCTGATGCGCCTTCGCCACCACGGACGCCAGCGCCGCCGGGGCCGTCACATAGCCGACTTTCCATCCCGTCAGGGAGAAGCTCTTGCCCGCGCTCCCGATCCGCATGCACCGCTCACGCATTCCCGGCAGCGTCATCAGCGGGATGTGTTTCACGTGAAACGTCAGGTGTTCGTAAACCTCGTCACAGATTGCATAGACATCATGCTCCCGCACCAGCTCCGCAATCAGCTCAAGCTCTTCGCGGATAAAGACCTTCCCGGACGGGTTCATCGGTGAATTGAGCATGATCGCCTTCGTCTTCGGGCCAAATGCCGCCCGCAGCTCTGCCTCCGGCAGGGACCAGTGCGGCGGCGCAAGCCTTACGCAGCGCGGCACCGCCCCCAGGAGCTTCAGCGCCGGCAGATAGGTGTCATAAAGCGGTTCGATCACCACCACTTCGTCACCCGGCTCGACGACCGCCATCAGACATGCCGCCAGAGCCTCTGTCGCGCCGGACGTCACGACAACCTCCGTCGCCGGATCAACGTCGATCCCATAAAAACGCCGGTTGGACGCTGCAACCGCCTCGCGCAGTTCCGGCAGTCCCGTCAGCGGCGCGTACTGGTTGCGTCCATCCCGAAGCGCATCCGCCGCAACCTCAATGATGTCCTGCGGCCCCTCCGTATCCGGGAATCCCTGTCCGAGATTGACGGCCCCATGCTTCACGGCAAGCTGTGACATGATCGTGAAGATGGTCGTCGGAAGGCTCGCAAGGTACTGATTGGGCGTTTTCATCAACGGATTCCAGAACTGACGGAAAACAGAAAGCCCCGCACCATCGCAGGCTGAGGGAGAGCTGAAAAGCCTTTCGCGTTTCCCTCCGGTTCCATAACGGAAATCCCGTCTCCCGGACCTTCAGTCCAGCGCCTGTGTTTTGCGGCGCATGTCACGAAGCAGAACCTGCCCCAGCCCTCGCAAAAGAAGCATCGCCAGCACGACGAGGACGATTCCGACGCCGCAGCAGAGGATCGCATACCCCCAAGGGAGCGGACTGGCATTTTTCGGTATCCCCTCCGTCGAAACAGTGATCGAAAACAGTTGATCGTCCACCATGAAAAGATCCTGCGGAACAAAGAGCCGCAGGATCGGCATTGCCACAAGCAGAAGCCCCGTCAGGCCCAGCACGATCACGACAACTCCACCCACAAACGCCAGCAGACTCCCCGCCGCCAGCCGCAGGAGAACCCAGAACAGGCCAAAGGGATTGGACTGCTGGACACCGACGGACAGTTCATGCCGGATCGTAAAACGTGCCGCGAGCCTGTCCGGCTTTCCCAGTCTTTCCAGAAGCGCCAGCGCCGCCCCGTCCCCAAGGCGCGCCTGGGCCGCAACCTGAGCCCGCACTTCAGCGACGATCACATCGCGCTCGCTTTCAGGCAGGCTGAGCAGGCCACCCCGGAATTCGTGCAGGTAGCGTTCGAGCGGCAGGGAAAGCAGATCGCTGTCTTTCAGGCCGTCCAGAGGTGAGGAAGCAGGCATCATGAGGATATTTCCCAAAAAGAGTCTCGCTGCCCTCTTTGGATGCAAGTTCCAGACCAGATGTGGAAAACTCCGGTTCGCTTCCGAAAGATTCAATCATAAATCCGCCGAATGGCGTAATTTCCCATACTCGACAGACGGGCATTTGTCGCCTAATCGTTTTGCAGCCGTTTACACGATGCAAGGCGACAGATCGATGGCCAAGAAAGCCCCCACTTCCTCTACCGCGACACCGAAGGCCGCTCCGGCGCGCCGTCCCTCGAAGGCCGCAGCCCCCAAGGCTGCTCCGGCAGCCACCGGCAAGCCGCCCGCCCCGAACCCGCAGGCCGTGGCCCGCGTCTTCGAGATGATCCAGGAGCACGCGGCGGAATTCGTCGATCTGCGCTTCACGGACCCCAAGGGCAAGTGGCACCACACGACCCAGACGGTCTCGACCATCGAAGACGATACCTTCGTTGAAGGCTTCATGTTCGACGGCTCTTCCATCCAGGGCTGGAAGGCCATCAACGAATCCGACATGGTCCTGCTTCCGGATCCGGAAACGGCCGTCATGGACCCGTTCTCCGCCAAGCCGCAGCTGATCCTGTTCTGCGATATCATCGATCCGAAGACAGGCAACTTCTACAACCGCGATCCGCGCTCGACCGCCAAGCTCGCAGAAGCCTACCTTAAGTCGGCCGGCTTCGGTGACACGGCGTTCTTCGGTCCGGAAGCCGAGTTCTTCATCTTCGACAACGTGCAGTTCGGCACAGGCCCGAATTTCGGCATGTACCAGCTCGACAGCATCGAAGGCCCCGGCGCATCCCTGAAGGCTTACCCAGAAGGCAACATGGGTCACCGTCCTGTCGTCAAGGGTGGCTACTTCCCGGTCCCGCCCGTGGACAGCGAGAACGACCTGCGCGCCGAAATGCTCTCCACGATGGGCGAAATGGGCCTGCCGATCGAGAAGCATCACCACGAAGTCGCACAGTCGCAGCACGAGCTCGGCACGAAGTTCGACACGCTCGTGAAATCCGCCGACTTCATGCAGATCTACAAGTACTGCGTGCACAACGTCGCCCATTCCTACGGCAAGACGGCCACGTTCATGCCGAAGCCGATCGCGGGCGACAACGGTTCGGGCATGCATGTTCACCAGTCCATCTGGAAGAACGGCAAGCCGACCTTCGCTGGCGACAAGTATGCGGACCTGTCCGAAGACGCGCTGTTCTACATCGGTGGCATCATCAAGCACGCGAAGGCCCTGAACGCCTTCACGAACCCGTCCACCAACTCCTACAAGCGCCTGATCCCGGGCTTCGAAGCTCCCGTGCTTCTGGCCTATTCCGCTGCGAACCGTTCGGCTTCGTGTCGTATCCCGCATGCGACCAACCCGAAGGCCAAGCGCGTTGAAGTCCGCTTCCCGGACCCGACCGCCAACCCGTATCTCGCCTTCGCCGCCATGCTGATGGCCGGCCTCGACGGCATCCGCAACAAGATCCACCCGGGCGACGCCATGGACAAGGATCTGTACGAGCTGCCGAAGGAAGAGCTGGCCCAGATCCCGACGGTCTGCGGTTCGCTCCGTGAAGCTCTCGAAGCCCTCAAGGAAGACCACGCATTCCTTCTCGAAGGCGGCGTCTTCACCAAGGACCAGATCGAAAGCTACATCGACATCAAGTGGCCGGAAGTCTACAAGTTCGAACACACGCCGCATCCGGCAGAGTTCGAGATGTACTACTCGGTCTGATCCGGGTCAGAACATCGTCTCAACGGAAAGCCCGGCCTTCGTGCCGGGCTTTTCTGTTTTCAACACACCACGTCAAGACGGCCCGATGATCCCTCCCGCCCTTCAGGCCTTCTCCACATCCGCGCTGCCCGTCCTCGACATCGCAGGCACGGTCGTCTTTGCCATTTCAGGCGCCATCGAAGCCGCGCGCGCACGCCTGACCATCGTGACCTTCATGTTCTTCGCCGCCATAACGGGCGTTGGCGGCGGCACCGTGCGGGATCTGCTGATCGGCGCGCCCGTCTTCTGGATGCACACCTCCGTCCCGATTGCGGCCTGTCTGCTATCCGCCATTGCGGTCTGGTTCACACCCGCCCGCTTCTGGCCCGCACGCGCCGTGGAATGGTTCGACGGACTCGGGATCGCGGCCTATGGCGTCTTCGGCTCAGCCAAGGCGCTCGCATACGGCATCCCGCTGATCCCCGCGGCTCTCATGGGAATTGTCAGCGCCTGCATGGGCGGCATTTTCCGGGATGTGCTGGCAGGCGTGCCATCCATCATCATCCGGCCGGAGCTTTATGTCACGGCCGTTGCTCTGGCGTCAGGAACCTATGTCTCCCTGACAGCTCTGGGCCTGAACACGACGCTTGCCGCAACACTGGCCGTTCTGGCCGGCTTCAGCCTGCGCGCCGCAGCGCTCATCAAAGGGATCGGCCTGCCCCATTACCGGCGGTAAGCGACAGGCCGATCCTGCATGCTTCAGGCGATGACGTCGAACCCGACATCTTCCACCACATGCTGCAATGCAACCGGCGTCACTTTCTGCTCATCGTACTGAATGGCGGCCTGTGCCGGATCAAGCGTCACCTGTGCGGACGACACTCCAGGAACATTGGACAGCGCGGACTGCAACTTGCCCGAACATCCATTGCACGACATCCCGTCAACCTTGAACGTCACCATCGAAACCATAAGAGACTCTCCTGTCTTCCAGAGGCTGCTCCGCAAAGCAGTCGACGCCCGAGTGGGGCATATATTCCAGCAAAAATACAAACAGCTATTTCAGGCTGCGTCAGCGGCCTCGTCCAGCGGCTTTACCTTCATGATCTCGGCCTGTGCACCGCATTTAGCAAGAGCATCACCCAGAACCTTGAAATGCGGCGCGGCCAGATGCGCCTCGAACCCGGCTTCCGAAGCCCAGATTTCGTTCGCCACAAACCGGCCGGCCTTCTCCACGTCCCTGCTGACAACATATTGGTGGCAGGCGTCTTCCTTGCGGGAAGATACAACACAGGCCGCAAAAGCCTGCTCCGCAGCGGCTGCGTGTTCAGCGGGAACCGTGACAACGGCTGTGATGTGAACCGTCTGGCTCATGATGGAACTCCTCATCAACAATGCAGACTGCCCGAAACCCCTTCCGAGGCGGGCAGCGTTTCACGTGAAACCATACCTCACCCCTTTGTGATAAAGAACCCATGGCGGGTATCGCGGACAACAAGTCCGGACAGCAAAAAGGCGCCCCCCCGAAGGAAGACGCCTTTTCCCAAAACACCGGACTGAAAAGACGGTTCAGCCTTCCGCGTAGGTCGAAATATCCGGGCAGGAACAGACGAGGTTCCGGTCCCCCCAGGCATTGTCCAGACGCCCGACCGGCGACCAGTATTTCGACGTGTCCACTCCCCCGGGGAAGCATCCTGCCTCGCGGCTGTAGGAGCGCTCCCAGGCGCCTGCCAGATCCGCCGTCGTATGCGGCGCAAAACGCAGCGGACTGTCTTCCATCCCGACGCGCCCGGCCTCAACCTCGGCAATTTCCGCACGGATGGCGATCATCGCATCGCAGAAGCGATCCAGCTCTCCCTTGCCTTCGGATTCCGTCGGCTCGATCATGAACGTCCCGGCCACAGGGAAGCTGACCGTCGGTGCATGGAAGCCATGATCGATCAGACGCTTGGCGATATCGTCCACCGTCACGCCGACCGTGTCCTTCAGCGGCCGCAGATCCACGATGCATTCATGCGCCGTAAAGCCATTCGTACCGCGATACAGAACCGGGTAGTGCCCTTCCAGACGCGACGCGATGTAGTTCGCATTCAGGATCGCCATCGTCGTCGTCTGACGTAAGCCCTCGTCGCCCATCATCATGATGTAAGCTGCGGAAATCGGCAGAATGGATGCCGACCCGAAAGGCGCCGCGGACACCGCAATGCCATGCTGTCCCGGCAGATACGGCGCAAGGTGCTTGCCCACACCGATCGGCCCCATGCCCGGGCCGCCGCCGCCATGCGGAATGCAGAACGTCTTGTGCAGGTTGAAATGCGAGACATCCGCGCCGTACAGACCCGGCCGCGCCAGACCAACCTGCGCGTTGAGGTTCGCGCCATCCAGATAGACCTGCCCACCCGCTGCATGAACCAGCTCGCAGATCTCGACGATCCGCTCCTCGAACACGCCATGCGTGGACGGATACGTGATCATGATGGCCGCCACGCGCCCGTCATGCTGCGCGATCTTCGCCTTCAGATCCTCGACATCGACATTGCCGTTCTCATCGCAGGCCACGACGACAACCCGCATCCCGACCATCTGGGCCGAAGCCGGATTGGTCCCATGCGCGGACGCCGGAATCAGGCAGACGTCGCGGTTCTCGTCCCCACGCGCGCGGTGATAGCCCCGGATCGCCAGAAGCCCGGCATACTCACCCTGCGCGCCGGAATTCGGCTGAAGCGACACGGCATCATACCCCGAAATCGCACAGAGCGTGCGCTCCAGATACGTGAACAGCTCGGCATAACCCTGAACCTGATCGGCGGGTGCGAACGGATGAATCCGCGCAAATTCCGGCCAGGTGATGGGGATCATCTCCGCCGTCGCATTGAGCTTCATGGTGCAGGAGCCCAGCGGGATCATCGTCCGGTCCAGAGCCAGATCCTTGTCCGCCAGCGCACGCATGTAGCGCAGCAGATCCGTCTCGGAACGATGGGCATGGAACACAGGATGCGTCAGCAGCGGGGCAGTCCGGGACAGGCCTTCCGGCAGCGCATCCGTCACATCGAGCGCCTGCTCGACAGACGCGAGATCCGCGCCTTCACCCGCAAACGCCGCCCAGACTGCGCGGATCGTTTCCGACGTCGTGGTCTCGTCACAGGACACGCCAATCCGGCCATTCCCCGCATCGCGCAGATTGATGCCCGATGCCACAGCGCGCGCCAGAACCTGCGGCGCAGCAGCGCCAACCTGAACGGTGATCGTGTCGAAGAACACGTCCGTCTCAACACTCGCGCCCAGAGCCTTCAGCCCGGCGGACAGGATCGCCGCCATCCGGTGCGTGCGTGCGGCAATCGCCTTCAGCCCTTCCGGGCCATGATACACCGCATACATGGACGCAATGATCGCCAGCAGCGCCTGCGCCGTGCAGATGTTGGACGTCGCCTTTTCGCGGCGGATATGCTGTTCGCGCGTCTGAAGTGCCAGACGATAGGCCGGCTTGCCCGCACTGTCGCGCGACACGCCAACCAGACGCCCCGGCATGTGCCGCTTGAACGCATCGCGCGTCGCCATGAACGCCGCATGCGGCCCACCAGCGCCCATCGGCACGCCATAACGCTGCATCGAGCCGATCGCGATATCCGCGCCCAGCGCGCCCGGGCTTTCCATTACCACCAGAGCCAGCGGATCACAGGCCAGAGCCGCAATCGCGCCCTTCTCATGTAGCGCCGCAATCACGCCACGCAGATCCCGCACGCGCCCCGAAGAGCCCGGATAGGACAGCAGCGCACCGAACACGGAAGACGCGTCCAGATCCGTCTCCGGATCACCGACCACGACATCCCAGCCCAGCGGCTCGGCGCGTGTGCGGATCACGGCAACCGTCTGCGGGTGCGTGTCCGCATCCACGAAGAACGCCGTCGCCTTCGACTTGCCCACGCGCTGCGCCAGCGCCATGGCTTCCGCACAGGCCGTGCCCTCGTCCAGCAGGGACGCATTGGCAATATCCAGCCCCGTCAGATCCGCCACCAGCGTCTGGAAGTTCAGCAGCGCCTCAAGACGGCCCTGGCTGATTTCGGGCTGATACGGCGTATAGGCCGTGTACCAGGCCGGATTTTCCAGGATATTGCGCTGGATGACCGGCGGCAGGACCGTATCGTAATAGCCCTGCCCGATCATGGACGTCAGAACCTGATTGCGCGAGGCGATCTGCCGCAGACGCGCCAGCGCATCCTGTTCGGTCAGGGCCGCACCGATCCCGTGATCCCCGCGATCAAGAATGGCGGCCGGAATGGTCCGGTCGATCAGGTCATCGAGACTGGACGCGCCAACAACACGCAGCATCTCTCCAATTTCGGAAGGGCGCGGGCCGATATGGCGGGAGCTGAAATCTTCGGTCTGGGCAGGCCACAAGGTCGTCACAGGCAGGTTCTCTGGCATTTCATGAAAGCAGTGGCGGAAATCGGGGGCAGGCTGAAAGAAAAACGGGGCCTGCCAGTGCAGACCCCGTATTCCTTCAGAGGCTCTTGTACTGTTCGGCCGTCAGCAGGCCCTTGAGGTCGTCCGGGTTGGAAACCGTCATGCGGAAAATCCAGCCCTCGCCTTCCGGATCCTTGCCCACCAGCGTCGGATCATCGGACAGCGCCTCATTGAAGCCGGCCAGCGTGCCCGCAACCGGCGCATAGATGTCAGAGGCCGCCTTCACGGACTCAACAACAGCGGCCGCATCACCAGCGGCGACTTCCGTGCCCTCGTCCTTGGCTTCAACGAACACCAGTTCGCCCAGCTCTTCAGAGGCATGTGCCGTAATGCCGACAGTCGCCTGCTCGCCATCGACGCGGATCCATTCATGGGACTTCGTGTAATAGGTCGTCATTGCTGCTTTTTCCTGATCTGAAGTTCGACTGTAAGTTCAGCGCTTGAAGCCGGGTGCCACGAACGGCATCGCCCGCACATGCAGCGGCACATACTTGCCCCGCAGTTCCGCAAAGACGGGTGTGTCCAGCGCCGCATAGTCCGACGCGACATAGCCCATCGCAACAGGAGCCTTCACGCTCGGGCCAAATGCCCCGGACGTGACCACCCCGATTTCCTTCTGCCCCTCGGCATCGGCAAAGAGCTTGGCCCCCGCCCGCACCGGAGCCCGGCCTTCCGCCATCAGACCAACGCGCTTGCGCGCCACGCCGTCGCGCGTCTGCTTCAGAACGACATCCGCACCCGGATAGCCGCCTTCGCGCGCACCGCCCTCACGACGCGCCTTCTGGATCGCCCAGCCCAGCGCCGCCTCGACCGGCGTGGTCGTGACATCAATGTCATTGCCATACAGGCACAGCCCGGCTTCCAGACGCAGCGAATCCCGCGCGCCCAGACCGATCGGCAGCACATCAGGCTGCGCCAGGATCGCGCGGGCGACCCTGTCAGCATCCGCGCCCGCACAACCGATCTCGAACCCGTCCTCGCCCGTATAACCGGAGCGCGACACCGTCACAGGCACACCGGACAGTTCGGTCTCGATCACATCCATGAAGCGCATGTCCTTCACGGCCGGGCAGAGCGGCGCCAGAGCCGCTTCCGCCGCCGGGCCCTGAAGCGCCATGAGCGCGCGGTCGAACTGGCGCGTTACCACACAACGATCAGACAGCGCGGCCTCGATCCGGTCCGCGTCCTGAACCTTGCAGCCCGCATTGACGACGACCAGCAGGTCCGTGCCCATATTGGCGACCATCAGGTCATCCAGAATCCCGCCGTTCTCACTGGTCAGCAGGCCATAACGCTGACGCCCGGCGGCAAGCCCGACGTAATCAGCAGGAACCAGCGTTTCCAGAGCCGCAGCAGCGTCCTTCACATCCCCGCTTTTGGCGGCAATGCGGATCTGTCCCATATGGGACACATCAAACAGACCAGCCTTTTCACGCGTATGCAGATGCTCCGTCATCAGCCCCGCAGGGAACTGGATCGGCATCTCAAAGCCTGCGAACGGCACCATCTTCGCGCCAAGTTCCAGATTCAGATCGTAAAGGGGAGTACGCTGGAGGGAATCGCTCATACGAAAAAACCCGGTCCATTCTATCTCAAGACGTGAAGATGCAGACGCCTCCGGCTCCCGCGCAAAACGGGCCGGAAAAAACGTCGCCCCTTCTGTCCTTTCGCCTGAGATCGCTATCCCGTCGGCGGATGCGTCAAAGCGCACCTCTCTCCAGAATGTCCTGACCGCCTCGGTCCTTTGGCCTGAGAGTTTCCGGGGCGGTTGCTCCTTCGGCGCCAGCCTGACGGCTGGTCTCTCCCGTGTCGGTCCCCGCGATCCTGCCAGTTTCCGAAAAACTCCGCAATCGTTACGATCGCTCATGCGTTGGGTCTTTTGCCCCGTAACACGCAAAGGAGAACATCATGGCTGGTGAACTGACGGTCATTGCCGAATTCGAGACCACACCCGCAACCTATGAGAAATTCCTCGCCGCCTGCGCCTATGACAGCGAGCGCTCCGTCGCCGACGAATCCGGCTGCCACAGCTTCACGGTTCTCTCCCCCGAGACGGAAGCCGACACCGTCATTCTCGTGGAAGTCTATACCGACCGCGCGGCCTTCGAAGAGCACCTCAAGACCCCGCATTTCGGGGTGTTTGCAAAAGCTGTAAAAGAGCTGGACATCAAGGAACGCAGCGTCCGCTTCCTGAAGAAAAGGGCTCCCTGAGCAATGCATCTTTCAAGCACGAAACGCCTCCTCGCCATTACCCTGCTGTGCGGCACGGTGTCCGCCTGTGCCTCACACCCGCAGCACAATCCCCGCCAGCGCCTGATCGGCATCCCCAACCCCGCCAGCGTTTACTGCACGCAGCAGGGTGGCCGCCACGGCGATGTCCGGACCGCTGGTGGCGAAACCGGCATCTGCACCCTCCCGCCCAATCAGGTCTGCGATGAGTGGACACTCTACCGCGACCACCGCTGCGTCGCCCCTCTCGGCGCCATGAAGCCCTGATTTTCCAGCCCGGTCAGGCCCGAACGGAGCCGCCGGGTTTTTCATTATCTGAATACATAACATGTTATGTATTCTATCCACACGTTCCCCGGAATCCGCATGACTACCCCTTCCCCGCTCAGCGCCCTGACCACGCGCAACACCAGGCTCTTCACGCTCCTGCTGGAACGCGAACTCAAAAAGACAGGCCTGCGGATCGGTCAGCTTCCTGTGCTGCAGGCTTTGCAGGACGGACAGACCCTCAATCAGAAAGCCCTCGCGGATTTTGCGGATATCGAACAGCCAGGCATGACGACACTTCTCGCCCGGATGGAGCGCGACGGCCTGATCCAGCGCGAACCAGACCCGACAGACCGTCGCAGCACACTGGTCACACTGACACCGGACGGTCAGCGGAAAAGCCGGAATATCGTTCCCGTTATGGAACATTTAACCGACATAGCACTCAAGGGGTTTACACCCCTCGAACGCGATATTCTCGTAACACTTCTGGAACGGATCAACAGCAGCCTGAAAGAGCAGCTGTAGCTGCCTGCCCCATTAACGAAGGGGCAGGCGCACGATCATTTTCCGGTTTTGGGAAGATGCTCGGCAATATAGGGCGGCAGATTGAACGAGCCGACATGGATTTCCGGCGTCCAATAGCGCGTCGTGCCCACGATCTTCGCAGCGTCCGCACGGGCACGGATCTGCTCGACCGTCTGCGTGTTCGGTGCCTGACCCTTGGAGGCCACACCCAGCGTCATGAACCCGCCGACATAGGTCGGAACAGCGGCCACATAAGCGCCGACATGCGGGAAGAACTTCGCACGACGCAGGCTCGTCTCATGCAGCTCATCCGCCTGCATGAACGGCACGCCACACTGGTTCACGATCAGCCCTTCAGCCGACAGGATGCGCGCGCAGTTGCTGTAGAACTCGTCCGTAAACAGCACTTCGCCCACACCGATCGGATCGGTGCTGTCGACGATGATCACATCGAACGAGCCATCAGCCGCCTTCAAAACATAGTCGATGCCGTCGCCGACGATGACTTCGGCCCGCGGGTCATTCCAGGCATCACCGGCAATGTTCGGCAGATACTGCTTGGACAGTTCGATCACCGCACCGTCGATCTCGACCATGACAGCCTTTTCGACCGTCTCATGCTGCAGGACGCGACGCAGAACGCCGCCGTCACCCGCACCGATGATCAGCACGCGCTTCGCACAGGGATGCGCCAGAAGCGGCACATGCGTCAGCATTTCCTGATAGACGAACTCGTCACGCTCGGTGATCTGGATGACACCATCCAGAACCAGCACGCGGCCGTGGCTGGAGCTTTCAAACACCACCACATTCTGGAAGTCGGATTTTACCCGTGCGAGCTCACGCGTAACGAGAAAGCGCTGTCCCCAGTCCGGGTACAGGGTCTCGTTGAGCCATGTTTCAGCCATGGATCATCGTTTCCTTGTCGGATTGTATTGAAAAAGGGCCGGTTTCATCCGGCCCTTTGGTCAGTTCAGGCTGCCTTGACGGCCTTGTCCTGCACGCGGCCACGCCTTACGGCGTCGACCTCGATCCGGCCGGCCTGGAACAGGCGCTGCATCACCGGAATCGACAGGTTCGGATCACATGCGCCGCACATGAACACGTCCACGGCTGCATAATTCCGTTCCGGCCACGTATGGATCGAGATATGGCTTTCCGCCAGCACGATCACGCCAGACACGCCGCCATTGGGCGTGAAGTGGTGGAAATGGCTGTGCAGGATCGTTGCGCCAGCCGCAACAGCAGCTTCGCACAGCGTTTCATCGATCCGCAGCGGATCATCGAGATTCCGGGCGTCCCAGAAGTCGATCAGCAGATGATTGCCAGCATAACGCTCGCCATCACGCTCAATGAAGTAATCCTTGCGCTCCTCCTCAACGAGGTGAGCTGCGCTGTTCTGGATATCTCTCGGGAGTTCCGATACCATCCCCAGTTGAGCAAGTGCGTTCATCACGTACCCCCAAACCAGTAGACAGCCTGTTGGGCAAAAATGCCCCCTTGGGCCAGGAAGCGCGCTAGTTAGCGGCCCCTCCCCCCTGATGCAAGCACTTTATGGGGTGATTCCCCAATATGTCACATATCTCCCCCGCCCCATGTCCTCACTGCATGAGAAACGGATTTTCCCTTTCCTGAACACAGGGCTGAAGCGCGGAAATTTCACAAATCCCGAACCCCGCATACAGTTCGGGCGCCGGATCTCCGGGAAACGAATCCCGGAAATCCCGACGCCCGACAGAAGCACGACGCTTCCCGTCCCGCAGGAGCGAATCCGCCCCTTCAGAACCGCCTGATCAGTTCTTGGTCTTGTCGACCAGCTTGCCCTTGGCAATCCACGGCATCATCGCACGCAGCTTCTCACCGGTCTTTTCGATCTGGTGCGCATCGTTGCGGGCGCGGATGGCCTTGAAGCCAACGCCACCGGACTGGTTCTCAAGGATGAAGTTGCGAACGAACGTGCCGTCCTGAATGTCCGTCAGGACGCGCTTCATCTCGGCCTTGGTTTCCGGCGTGATGATGCGCGGACCCGTCACGTACTCGCCATACTCCGCGGTGTTGGAGATGGAGTAGTTCATGTTGGAGATGCCGCCTTCGTAGATCAGGTCCACGATCAGCTTCATCTCGTGCAGGCACTCGAAATAGGCCATTTCCGGCGCGTATCCACCTTCAACCAGCGTCTCGAAACCGGCGCGGATCAGGTCCACAACGCCACCACACAGGACAGCCTGCTCACCGAACAGATCGGTTTCGACTTCTTCCTTGAAGGTCGTCTCAATGATGCCTGCACGGCCGCCGCCATTGGCGCTGGCATAGGACAGGGCGATCTCGAGTGCATTGCCCGAAGCATTCTGCGCCACGGCCACGAGGGACGGAACGCCACCGCCACGCTGGTATTCGGAACGGACCGTGTGGCCCGGGCCCTTCGGCGCGATCAGGAACACGTCCAGATCGGGACGGGCTTCGATGATGCGGAAGTGGATGGACAGACCATGAGCGAACGCGAGGGCCGCACCCTGCTTCAGGTTCTTCTCAAGGCTTTCCTTGTACAGCGCGCCCTGGCCTTCATCCGGCGTCAGGACCATGACAACGTCGGCCCAGGCAGCAGCCTCACCCGGCTCCATCACCTTGAAACCGGCTTCCTGAGCCTTCTTCACGGCGGAAGACGTGGAACGCAGGCCGATGACGATGTCCGTCAGGCCGCTGTCCTTGAGGTTGTTGGCATGGGCATGACCCTGGCTGCCATAGCCGATGATCGCGACTTTCTTGCTCTTGATCAGATTCAGATCGGCATCGCGATCGTAATACACCCGCATCAGACAGGCTCCTTTTTAAGATGAAACACTGAAGGACCGCGCCCGATGGCGGCAATCCCGGTGCGCGAAACCTCGGCCAGGCCAAGGGGGCGCATCAACTCGATGAACGCGTCGATCTTCTCGGGAGACCCCGTCAGCTCGAACACGAAACTCGTGGCCGTCGTATCCACGGGCCGCGCACGGAACGAATCCGCAATGCGCAGGGCCTCCGTCCGGCGGTCACCGGACGAGACGATCTTCACCAGCGCAAGCTCACGGCCCACATAGGGGCCTTCTTCCGTCAGGTCACAGACATCATGCACCGGGATCAGGCGCTTGAGCTGCGCCTTGATCTGCCGGATCACCATCGGCGTGCCCGACGTCAACACGGTGATGCGCGAGAGCTTCTGCTCCGCATCCACCAGCGCCACCGTCAGGCTCTCGATGTTGTAGCCGCGGCCGGAAAACAGGCCCACCACACGGGCCAGCGCGCCACTCTCGTCCTCGATCAGGACCGAGATGACCGAATGTTGGATAGTCTCCGTCATCAGACCAGCATCTTCCCTTCTTCGGTCAGTCCCGCCGCTTCGGAATCCTGATCCGGACCCAGCAGCATCTGGTTATGCGCCGCACCCGACGGGATCATCGGATAGCAGTTCTCGCCCTCGGCCACGCAGATATCGGCCACGACCGGACCATCATGCGCCAGCATCCGGCGGATCACGTCATCCAGCTCCCCGATATGCGTCGCCCGCATTCCGGTCGCATGGAAGGCTTCGGCGAGCTTAACGAAGTCCGGCAGCGCCTCGCTGTAGGACTGCGAATAGCGCGACCCGTGAAGCAGCTCCTGCCACTGACGGACCATGCCCATGTAGTGGTTGTTCAGGATGAAGATCTTCACCGGCAGGCGATACTGCGCGATCGTCCCCAGTTCCTGGATGTTCATGAGCGTGGACGCCTCACCGGCGATATCGATCACCAGCGCGTCCGGATGGGCCACCTGCGCGCCCACGGCGGCCGGCAGACCATAGCCCATCGTCCCCAGACCACCGGATGTCAGCCAGCGGTTCGGCTTGTCGAACTGGAAGTGCTGGGCGGCCCACATCTGGTGCTGCCCGACCTCGGTCGAAACGAACGTATCGCGACCCGTTTCCTTCGCCAGCTCATACAGACGGCGAACCGCCTGCTGGGGCCGGATGATTGCGGACGGCGTCATGTCCTGCGTGAAGCCGAACCCGTCCACACTCCGCCAAGAGGCGATCTGGTTCCACCAAGCCGTCAGGTCCGGCGCGGGCGTATCGCCCCAGCCTTCGAGAAGGGCTTCGAGCGTATCACGCACGTCACCTTCAATGCGGACATCCACTGGCACGATCTTGTCGATCTGGCTCGGGTCGATATCGGCGTGAACCTTGAACGAATCGGGCGAGAACGCATCCACACGTCCCGTCACGCGGTCATCGAAGCGCGAGCCCAGCGCGATCAGCAGGTCACAGCCATGCGTGGCCATGTTGGCCTCGACCGAACCATGCATGCCCAGCATGCCCAGAAACTGCGGATCGGGGGACGGAAACGCCCCCAGCCCCATCAGCGTGGACGTCACCGGGAAACCGGTTTTGCGCGCCAGACGACGCAGCAGCTCCGACGCTTCCGGCCCGGAATTGATGATGCCACCGCCCGTATAGAAGAGCGGACGCTTCGCCGTCTTCATGACTTCGATGGTGCGCGCGATCGCTTCCGGATCCGGGCCACCCTGATGGCTCAGACGCCGCAGGCGTGACAGCGCGGGCTTCGTCAGAGGCGCCTTGCCAACCGTGATATCCTTCGGCAGATCCACCAGAACCGGCCCCGGACGGCCAGAACGTGCGACCTCAAACGCCTCGCGCACGGTCTGCGCCAGCGTGCCCGGCTCCCGCACGAGGTAGTTGTGCTTGGTGGCAGGACGGGTGATGCCCGTCGTATCAGCTTCCTGGAACGCGTCATTGCCGATCAGCTTGGTCGGCACCTGACCCGACAGGCAGACGAGCGGGATGGAATCCATCAGCGCATCCACCAGCCCGGTCACGGCATTCGTCGCCCCCGGACCCGACGTCACCAGCACCACGCCCACCTTGCCCGTCGAACGCGCATAGGCCTCTGCCGCATGAACGGCAGCCTGCTCATGGCGGACAAGCACATGGCGAATTCGGTCCTGCTGGAAAAGGGCATCGTAAATCGGAAGGACAGCCCCACCCGGATACCCGAATATGACCTCCACACCCTCTTCATCGAGAACGCGCAGAAGCACTTCCGCGCCATTCAGCGCCTTGTTGCCTGTCTCTGCGTCTCTTTCAGCAGCCGTCACCGTTTCCTCCCAAGGTATGAGCGGCGGGAT
>CALFLO010000016.1 GCA_937880175.1 uncultured Gluconobacter sp. | reverse complement strand
ATCCCCGCCCCCTCATGCCCCAGAATGGCCGGGAACAGGCCTTCGGGGTCCTGTCCGGAGAGCGTGTATTTGTCGGTATGGCACAGCCCGGTCGCCATGATTTCGACCAGAACTTCCCCGTCACGGGGGCCTTCGAGTTGAACCGTGTCGATTTCCAGCGGTCTGCCGGCTTCGAACGCAATGGCGGCGGTCACGTCCATAACATCACTCTCCTCTGAAACGGTCCGGACAGGGTGTCGTATCAGAGGGCATCGCGGCAAGAGCCCGCTGCAAAAGAAAGTAAAGTGACAGACACCCTTTGGTGTTGGCCGGGGACAGACTTCACCGCTACGCTCGTCCGCAACGTCCCTTCATATCCCCCCTCCCAAGGAGACAGCCGTTTGATCGTCAACCGTCCACATGGACTGGCCATTCTTTTCCGGGAATCCCTTCCCCCCCTGATCATCCTGACGCTGTGGGACTTCGTGGTGGTCGTCCTGTTCCAGATTTTCCATCAGGACTGGATGGAGCAGCCGTCCCTGCCGATTTCGCTGATGGGCTCGGCGCTGGCAATCTTCCTGAGCATGCGCAACAACGCGGCCTATAACCGCTGGTGGGAAGGCCGCACCCTGTGGGGCGCGATCACCAACAACTGCCGCTCCTTCGGTCGTGAAGCTGCGACCCTTCTGGGTGGTCGTCCGGATCTGGCCCGCGCCATGGCCGCCTATCCGCACGTGCTGCGCGCCGCTCTACGGGGTGATGCCCCCAATGAGGATACCAAAAGGCTCCTGACACCCGAAATGTACGAGAAGGTCTTTTCCTGCTCGAACACGGCCAACATGCTGCTCTACCAGATCGGTCTGGGCGTACGTGACGAGGTCGAACTCAAAGGAATCGATGGGGCAGTGCACGGCACGGTGGACCGCATCCTGTCGGACATCGCCAATGCACAGGGCGGACTGGAGCGCATCAAAAACACTCCGCTTCCCGCGCAGTATTCCCTGCTCCCCGAAATCGCGACACATCTGTTCTGCATCATCCTGCCGCTCTCCGCCGTCCAGACGCTCGGCTGGATCACGCCTCTGGGCTCCAGCATCATCGGCATGCTGTTCCAGATGCTCGACCGCAGCGGCCGCGATCTTCAGGAACCTTTCAAAAAGAGCGTCCATGCCCTGCCGATGCTGACCATGGCCCGCACGATCGAGCGTGATCTCCTGCAACCGATCGGCGATACCCCGCTCGATCCGATCCAGCCCGTCCACGGCGTGCAGCCCTGACGACAAGGAAGAAGCTCCAGCCGGGCTTCTTCCGATCAGGCAAGACAGGAGGGGGTTTTTCTGCTATAAGCTGCGGCTATGAACACGTTCAAAAGCCCCCAGAAGGGCGGCATGACCGATGAAATGGCTCGTGTCGCAGCCAACAACACCGCCCGTCAGACCGACCCGGACCACGATACGGACCCGTTCCGCGAAGGTGATTCCATCGTCTACGCCGCACATGGCGTCGGACGCGTGGACAAGATCGGCATGGTCGATGTCGCCGATACCGTCATCGAGATGATCCAGATCTCGTTCCCCGGCAACCAGATGACCCTGCGTATTCCGCTGGCCAAAGCCCGCAAGGCTGGCCTGCGCAAGATCGTGACGCGTGACATCGTCGACAAGGCGATGACCGTCATCAAGGGCAAGCCGCATGTCAGCAAGGGCATGTGGGCCCGTCGCGCCGTGGCCTATCAGGAAAAGATCAACTCCGGTGACCTGATCCAGATTGCCGAAGTGCTGCGCGATCTGCGCCGCAACGTCGACAGCCTCGATGGCAGCTTCTCCGAGCGCAAGCTGTTCGAAGCCGCTCAGGAGCGTTTCGTGGCGGAAGTTGCCGTCCTCGAAAACGTCGACCCGGCGCAGGTTCTCGAAAATCTGACCAAGACCATGAAGGCCGCCTGAATCGCGGCCAAGGGCACGGTTTGAAAAGCCTGCACTTCTCCAATATGGATCAGGATGTGGTTTTCTTCGCATCCCGGACGGGGTTTCTCGCGTTGGCGACACGAGAGACCTTTTCCGTGATGCGTTTTCAGTCACGGTTCCAAACCTGCATGCACAAGGAGAGGTGAGGCCACATGCCTGCCCCTTACAAAGACCGTTTCGCCGGCAAAAAAGTCCTCGTCACCGGGGCATCCCAGGGAATTGGCGAGGCCACCGCGCTTCGTTTTGCCGAAGAAGGCGCGCAGGTCGCCCTCAACGGCCGCAAGGAAGACAAGCTGATCGCCGTCCGCGAAAAGCTGCCCAAGGTTTCCGGCGGAGAGCACCCGATCGCCACGGGTGACATCTCCAAGGAAGATGACGTCAAGCGTCTGGTCGCTGACAGCATCAAGGCCATGGGTGGTCTCGACGTTCTGGTCTGCAATGCGGGCTACCAGATCCCTTCCCCATCCGAAGACATCAAGCTCGAAGACTTTGAAGGCGTGATGGCCGTCAACGTCACAGGTGTGATGCTGCCGTGCCGCGAGGTTCTGCGCTACTGGCTGGAAAACGGCATCAAGGGCTCGATCATCGTGAACTCCTCCGTTCACCAGATCATTCCCAAGCCGCATTATCTGGGCTATTCAGCCTCCAAGGGCGCTGTCGGCAATATCGTCCGCACGCTGGCGCTGGAATATGCGGGGCGTGGCATCCGCGTGAACGCCGTGGCGCCAGGCGCCATCGTGACGCCGATCAACATGTCCTGGGTCAACGACCCCAAGCAGTACAAGGCCGTCTCGAGCCACATCCCGATGAAGCGTCCCGGCGAGGGCCGTGAAATCGCGGATGCGATCACCTTCCTCGCCGCCGAGGACAGCACCTACATCACGGGTCAGACACTGTATGTTGATGGTGGCCTGACGCTCTACGGCGATTTCGAAAACAACTGGTCCTCGTAAACCTATATGGCCTCTTCCCTTACCGTTCTGCTGATCGAGGACGATTTCCTCATCCGGACCTGTCTGGCAGAATTCCTGCTCGACAGCGGCCTGACGGTCAGGGAAGCGGACAACTGCGCCGAAGCCCGCGCCATCATCGGCGCAGAGCCGAAGCTCGATGCCCTCGTGGCCGACATGACCCTTCCGGACGGGGATGGCATGAGCCTCATCCACCCCGCCCGCGAACGATGGCCGGACCTTCCGGTCATCTATATCAGCGGCCATGGCGACCTGCGGCGTAACGAGACGTCCGGCGATCCCGCACGGGACCGTTTCATCTCGAAGCCTTATACGCTAGCAAGCATCCTGGAGGCCCTTCAGGACATGACATCGGCGGCCTCGGACTAGGAGATCCGCATGTCTGCCAGTCTGGACAGGCCACCCCTTGATGATCCGGCCGTGACGACCGAAGAAGACCACGATACGCCCTCTGCCCGCCTGACCCGTGCGCAGGAGGCCCTTGCCCGCAAGGATCCTGAAGAAACTTTAGCCATAGCAGGTCCCTCTTCCGGGAATACAACAGACATTCCCGCCCTGCATTATGTCCGGGCCCGCGCCCTGTTTCACCTCTCCCGCTACGAGGACTGTGCGGAAGAGCTTGAAAAAGCCAGCGCCAATGTTGGCCCGCACGCGATATCCCTGCTGCTGGACGAAGCCGTTTCCCTGCGACGGCGGGACGACCTCCTCCCCCTGCTGGACATCTGCCGCAGACGCAAACCCGATGATACCCGGCTGATGAACGCCGAGACGACGGTCCTGATCCAGCTCGCCCGTTTCGAGGAGGCCGAACTCCTCCTGCGCCTGAGCCTGCAACGCCGTCCTGACAGCCGCAGCACGCTCAACCTGCTCGCCCTTCTCTTGACCGAAACCGGACGCTTCGACGGTGCCCTCGCGGTCATGGATGGCCTCCGCGAGAGCGATCCGGAAGACTGGGAGCCGCTGTGCAACATGGCCTGTATTCTCAGCAGTCTCGGACGGATGGAAGAAGCCTCCAATCTCTACCGGCAGGCCGTCGCGATGGCCCCGAATGACGCGCGCCTTCGCCTCAACCATTCCATCACCATACTTAAGAGCGGGCGCATGGCGCAGGGCTGGGCAGAGCATGAATGGCGCTTCGGACTGCCCGGCCATACCAGCATACCGCTGGACCGCCTGCTCCCCAATATTTCCCCGGGGCTCGACCTGAAAGGCAAGCGTGTCCTCATCACGCAGGAAGAGGGTCTGGGCGATACACTCATGTATCTGCGCTACATCCCGCCGCTGGCCCGCACGGGAGCGATCATCCATATCTGGGGCACCGAGACGCTGGCCGCGATCTGCGAGCGCGTGGCCGGGGTCGCGGAAGTGCAGTTCGGCGGAGAAACGCCGGAATACGACTATCACTGCCCGTTCATCAGCCTGCCCCGCGCCTTTTCCGGCACGCCGGAAGCGATGGGCGCGCCCGTCCCGTATCTCAGCGCGGACCGCCGGAAAGCCGAGACATGGCGCCAGCGCCTTCAGGACGATCACAAATTCCGGGTCGGCCTCGTCTGGGCCGGGGCCGCGCGTCCCGAGGATACCGCGGCGCTCATGGTGGACCGCCAGCGCTCCATGCCGCTTTCAGCACTTGCCCCACTGGCCGGGATCGAGGGCGCAAGCTTCTATGCCCTGCAAAAAGATCGTCCAGCCGAACAGATCCCGGATTTTCCGGGCGCGCTGATCAATGTCATGCCCGATTGTCACACGATGGACGACACGGCGGCGCTCATGGTGAACCTCGACGTCATCGTCTCGGTCGATACGTCGGCCGTTCACCTCGCAGGAGGACTGGGCAAACCCGTCATCATGATGGACCGCGTCAATAACTGCTGGCGCTGGCTGCACGGACGCGACGACACGCCGTGGTACCCGCAGATGACGATCGTCCGTCAGACCCGGTTCGGGGACTGGTCGGACGTCGTGGCGCGCGTGAAACGGCTTCTCGAAGACGCCGTTTCCGCTCAGTAAAACTCAGTAGCTGTAGCCATAAGACAGGCCAATGCTCGATCCCGGATCATTTTCGGGCGTCGTAAAGCCCGTGACCTGACCACCCGTCCCGACCGTCGTGTTGAACTTCAGCCGCTTCGTCAGATCGATCTGCACCTGTGCCTGCGTTCCGGAACCGGACGTTGCCTGCTTGGCGCCAACATACACGCCCTTCATGACGTATTTCCCGGCCTCGACACTGGTGCCGCCATTATCCACGCCACTGCCGCCACCAACCGCCAGACGGTCCAGCCCCAGCAGGTTACGCACCTTGCTCAGCGGATCGAAAGCCGAACCACCCGCAAGCTGGACCACCGCCGCTCCCAGCTCAGCAAGCTGCGTCGTGGAGAGCGAGTGGCTGTCAGTGCCGAACAGCAGAATGGACAGGACCTGATCACGCGGCAGGCTGGGCGTGGAGGCGAAATCGATCTTGGGCGCGCTGGCATAACCTGTCACCAAAAGCCTCGCGACCGTCCCGCTGGCAGAGGGGTCCGCTCGGAAATCCAGCGTCTGATCAAGCTTGTGCTTCACACCCGAGCCGTTGAACGCCACGCGCCCGTTGGTGAAGTTGAGGTTGATCCCGCCCAGATTGAAATTGCCGCGCTTGAGATCAAAGCCACCGCTGACTGACGGTTCGGCGCTCGTGCCACGCACACGCAGACGGCCCTGCATTTCCGCGAACACGCCATGCCCGCGCACGAAAAACTCGCCCGGCGAAATCACATCCACCCCCAACCCGATGATCAGGCCTGAACCTGAAGCAGAGGGCGGCTTCTGCCCCGGACGGATCACGTCAAGCTGCGGAACGGAGGCTGGCATGGAATCCGGAATATTGATCGTGGCGTTGGGAATGGTGACCTTCCCATCCACATCCAGCCGCGTCGTGGCCTGCCCGTGGATATGCAGGTCGGTATTGATCGTCGCCGTCAGCAGATCGCTTGAAACGGGCCGGGCCTTTTCGGACGTGATGTGCAGATCAACTGGAAGATCCGGCCGGAAGGCTCCGACACTGCCATCCAGCACGATCGTTCCCGGACCTGCATGGGCGACGATGTGATTGACGGCAATGCTGTCGCCCGACGCAACGAGCGCGCCATCGATGTGATTGAGATGCACGCCCTGCGCGTAGTGATCAAAGGAGGCATTCTCCAGCGTCACCTGTCCCGTTGCACGAGGCTGGGCGGCCGTTCCGGCGACATTGAGGTTGATGCCCACTTTCCCAGCCATACCCATGCCACTGGCGCCAAGGACGGCATTTCCGACAGACAGATCGATATGCCCTGTGGTCGCAAGCGCCATGGCGCCTGTTTTGGACAGGGGCGCCGTTCCGCGCACAGCCAGTGCAACAGACGGTCCCGCGCCAAGGGTCGCATCCACCTTCGCGGAGCTTCCGGAGAGGCCCACATTGGCCAGGATCTGCGCGGCCGGGAGGGACGCTGCCGGCCCGGTCCGCATCCGCAGGTCACGCCCGTTCAGCGAGACCGTTCCGGTCGGCGCGGCGAGTGTCCCGCCGAGCTTCGCATTCAGCGAGATCGCGCCCGTAGCCGAGAGATCCGGCGCAAAGGGTTTGGCGATCGCAGGCGTGATGTGATCCAGACGCGCCG
>CALFLO010000015.1 GCA_937880175.1 uncultured Gluconobacter sp. | reverse complement strand
CGATCCAGGTCAGGATCGTGCCCAGTTCTCCATACAGCATTGCGTCAATCTCGCCCCGGTTTGGGCCGGGTGTCAGCACGACCTTCTCGATCAGCGCCCGCAGCGCCTCGGCGGCTTCCAGCCGTTCCTCGGGGCGGTTGAGGACTTCGGTCAGGCGGCCGACCTTGCGGGCATAGACCGCTGAGGCACTCGGCAGCATGTCCGCCACGTCGGCGGGGATGTCGGAGAGCAGGGTCGCCAGCTCGGCCTTGCGGGTCTCGAGCGCATCCATTTCCGCTTTCATGCTGGGATGGAACATCCCTTCCTTGATGGCTTCGATGATGCCCCGGATCTGTTTCTCGACCTTCATCTGTTCCACCTGCCAGACATCCGCATTGGAGCGATGCTCGCGGTTGAGGCGGTTGGTCTCTTCGGCATAGGCGCGCATAGCCTCGGCCGCGATCTCCGGCGCCATCATCCGGTCCTTGAGACCAGAGAGCACCCGACGTTCCAGGTCGGGGCGGGGGATCGTCCGGCTGTTGGTGCAGGAACCGTTCGTGACATGGCCTGAGCAGGCGAAGCGGTCGGAACCCCGCAGCGCGTAGGGGCCGCCGCACAGCCCACAAAACAGCAGACCTGAGAGCAGGGATTTTGGACGGCGCGTGCCATTAAGCCGGTTCCGCTTGTGATGCGCCCTTACGGCTTCTGTGACGTTGACGTATTTCTCAGCGATGACGCCCTGTCGGGCCTTGGTCGCTTGCCAGAGGGCGTCATCGACGATCCGCAGATCGGGCACGTCTGTGATGACCCATTCTGATTCCGGGTTTAGGCGCGAGACGCGCTTGCCCGTGGAGGGGTCTTTGATATAGCGCTGCCGGTTCCAGACCAGGCGGCCGATATACAACTCATTGTTGATGATGCCGGTGCCGCGCTTCACATGGCCCCGGATCGTGGTGTCGCTCCACAGCTTCCCCTCGGGGCCGCGGATACCCTGATCGTTCAGGGCCTTGGCAATGGCACGCGGGCCAATGCCGGCAGCGAAGTCATGGAAGATGCGGCGGACGATCTCCGCCTGGTGGGCTTCGATCTCGCGATCGCCCCGGATCTGTTCGCCTTTGGCGTCGAATTTCCGGACGACGCGATAGCCGTAGCAGAGACCGCCGCCAGATTTGCCGTCCTCAACCCGGCCGCGCAGGCCGCGATGGGTCTTGGCCGCGAGATCTTTGAGG
This sequence comes from uncultured Gluconobacter sp., assembly GCA_937880175.1. Taxonomy (GTDB): domain Bacteria; phylum Pseudomonadota; class Alphaproteobacteria; order Acetobacterales; family Acetobacteraceae; genus Gluconobacter. The sequence continues at coordinate 4,375 of CALFLO010000015.1, read as the reverse complement.
AACAGGGCGTTCATCGTGCCCTTGAGGCCGACATGCAGTTCGCTGATCTCGCCCTCTGCCAGGGTGACGATCGGCACGTCGGCGAATTTCAGGTGCTTGAACAGGGTGGCGACGTCAGCCTGGTCGCGCGAGATGCGGTCGAGTGCTTCCGCCAGTACGATGTCGAACCGTCCGGCCTGGGCATCCTGCAACAGGGTCTGGATACCAGGACGCAGGATCATGCTGGCCCCGGAGATGCCCGCGTCCTTGTAAGCACCAATGACCTTCCATTTTTCCCGCTTTGCGTGTTCGCGGCAGATGCGGAACTGATCCTCGATCGAGGCGTCGCGCTGGTTGTCAGACGAGTAGCGGGCATACAGGACGACGCGGGTCATGGGATGTTCCTTGGGTGGTATTTCCTATCAGGCGACCTTGTCCATACGGCTCGGCCGGATCAGCACTTCGGCCGAGATGCCGAGGCCGTCATGCAACTGGCGGATCATGTCGATCGACAGGCCCCGCTTGCGGTTCAGCACGTCGGCCACCCGGTTGCGCGGGCCGATCATCGGCTCCAGATCCTTGCGGGTGAGGCCCTGCTGTTCCATGCGGAAGCGGATCGCCTCGACCGGATCTGGCGGGTCGATCGGATGGTGCTTTGCTTCATAGGCATCGATCAGGGTTGCCAGCACATCGAGGCGGTCGCCGTCCGGCGTGCCGCTTTTGGCACCCCACAGCCGCCCGACTTCTTCCAGCGCCGCGTCATAATCCGCCTCGTTGCGGATGGGTTTCAGATCAGCCGTCATGTTCCACCTCCGTCACGTCGATCCTGTCATACGCCCTGTGCGTGCCGATCCATTTGATCCAGACGATGCTTTTCTCGAAATCGACCGCCACGATCAGGCGATAGGCGTTGCCCTTGATGTTGAAGACGATCCGCTCGGCGCTGACGATGCTGGCCGTGGCATAGAGCCGCTTCACATCGGCGGTGCTCGTCCACGCCGCCTTGCCGACTTCGGCGAACCAGGCATCCAGCGCCGCCTTCACGGCCGGCTGGTCCTTCTGGCCCGCCAGATTGTCGACGAATTCCCTCAGCGTGCGACGGGCGATGATCCTCATTGACTGACCTTATATCATGGGACCATAATGGTCACAAGAAAAACATACGACAGCCCGGCGAGTGGTCTTTCGCCGGGGGAAACGCAGCCGGGGAGGGGAAGCTACCGCATGGGGCCGGATCGGTTCTGCCGGGCCTGTTTCCGCTCCAGCGCGCGGGCACGCTCGAACTGCTCGCGGGCCATCTGACGGCCGATTAGGCGGGCGAGGGATCGGATGGCGTCATTGGACGGGCGGAACGCGTCTTCGGCCGTTTCCGCGTCACTGGCGGGGCCGAACACCTCGATCCTGATCCTGTCGGGTCTGCGTGCCATCCTGTCCACCTTCCCGGTCATGGGGCGACAGGACCGATGAAGGACAGGACAAGGGGATTTGAGAAGACCATGGGCCGGTCCATGCGGTAATCGGCGGTAATCGCGCAGAAAAGGGCGGCTTATTGGTCGTGGAAAAGGTGATCATTCTTCTGGCGGTTGGATATGCCATTGGATTCTATATCCGGGGGCGTCGTGCGACGGCCGATCTGGCGCAGGCAGGGCAGCAGATTGCCGAGAGGAATGCCCGACTTCAGAGTCTGGATCGTCAGATATCGGGACGCGATACAGAGCTTGCGTCGTTACGCCGCCGGATTTCCACATTGGAAACACAGGTCGCTGACCAGAAGAAGGATGCAGAGCGTCGGCGGCAATATTTTCAGGATAACGACCTGGCCAACACGCGAAATCAGTTACACTTCATCATTCAGTGCAGTCTGCGGGCCGTCCGTCCCGTCAATAAAGAGGCTGTGCAGGTGCTCTACGCGCTCGACGAGTGGATCAGGACGTATCAGCCCGACTGGCGTTTCGCTTTCGAGGTTTCGATGGGCGGGTTCATCAGAACGACTTACGATCCGGAAGATCCGCGTCAGAAGCAGGCTTTCAGCTCCTATAGCGGCAAGCGTGTCGATTTCCTGCTGATTGATCGCTATGGACTGCCAGTTCTGGTGATCGAATATCATGGCACAGGCCATGATCTGTCCGGCGATGCGGATGACCGCATGGCGGTGAAGCGTCTGGCCTTGCAGAAGGCCGGTATTCCGCTGCTCGAATTCCCCGAAAAGATGGCTAGGGCGCAAATTATGGCTGCCATTTCCGAGGCCGCCGGGGCGGCTCTCAAGGTAAAAACAGGCTAAGGGAATGCCAGGACGCGTGTCAGAAGACTTTGTCCCGGACCGCCCCTATGACCATAGTCATGGTTATGGCTACGCAAAGCATCACAGGCTTTCACGCGGTTATTTCTGCCTCGTCACTGCCGCTGCAGGGCAAAGCCGGCGGTACCGGGTGCTTCCAGACCGGCCTTCAGCTCCATGGTGGGGATCTGATAGTCACCACCATTCTGTTGCCGGTACGGGATCGGCGCCGTTGTTGTCAGTGTCCGCATCCGTTCGCGGAGCTGCTCCGCCAGAATGTCGAAACCCGTGTCATCCAGTCGATCCACCTTATAGGCCACGAACGGCGGCAGGACGGTGAAACCCGGATAGAACAGGATGCCATGATTGATGGGAAACAGCAGATCGTCGATCGGACCGTTGATCCCGCGCGCGGAATAATGTTCCGGCCAGCCTCCGGCGCTGACGACCAGCATGGCGCGCTTGCCCGCCATCGTCCCCTCGCCGTAGCGGTCGCCCCAGCGGCGGTCGCTGTGTTCGCCGACACCATAGGCGAAGCCGCAGGCATAGACGCGATCCACCCAGCCCTTGAGGATCGCGGGCATGGCAAACCACCAGAGCGGGAACTGGAGAATCACCGTGTCGGCCCAGCGGAGCTTGTCCTGTTCGACTTTCACGTCATCCGTCAGGCCCCCTTCGGCGAATTCGCGCGAGGACGCGGAAGCCACTTTCAGGCGCTCGTTCGCGGGGATGTCCGGGAAGTCGGAGCGGTCAACCGTCGCTTTCCAGCGCATGGCGTAGAGGTCGGATACCCTGACTTCATGGCCCTGTGCCTGCAACGCGCTGATGGCGACATCGAGCAGGGCGCCGTTGAGAGAGTGCCGTTCGGGATGGGCGAAGACGATCAGGATATTCATGAGCGTGTCTTTCCACGGAAAGAAATTTCGTGTTCAGCCTAGGCTAGTCGATAGGCTACTGTTCTCCCATACGGTGAGAACGAAAGGCATAATGCCGGAAAATGGAACAATCGCTGATCTCGCTGGAACGGATGCGCAGCTTCGTGCGCATCGCCGAACGCGGCAATCTGGCGGCCGTCGCCCGTGAAACCGGCACGGGGCCGTCCACCATCACACGGCATTTGCGCGAACTTGAAGAGGCGTTGGGAGTCTCACTGCTGACGCGGACAACGCGGCGTACCGCGCTGACCGACGAAGGCGCGCGCTATTACGCTCATTGCGTGCAGATCCTCTCCCTCGTCGAGCAGGCGAGCCAGGAAATGCGCGATACGCGGCAGGCAACGGCCGGGACGGTGCGCATCTCCTGCACCGGCGCGCTGGGTGTGCTGCATGTCGGCCGCCTCATCTACGAGTTTCAGGACCAAAACCCCGGCATACGGGTCGAGTTCGGGCTGACGGACGAGCGCGTCGATCTGGTGCGCGAGGGGGTCGATATCGCCATCCGCCTCGGCCCTCTGACCGATTGCGCGATGAAACTGCGGTCTCTGGGTGAGAGTGGGCGCCTTCTGGTCGCGTCGCCCGAATGGCTGCGCCGTCACGGCCCGGTGCGGCGGCCGGAGGATCTGCACAACCGGGAGGGCGTGCGGATGTCGCGCGTGCAGGGCTCGGAGCGGCTGGTTCTGCGGAGCGCGGAAGGTAGAAATCATGTCGTGCCATTTCATGGCCGTCTGGTCGTCGATCATGGTCTGGCCGCACGCGACGCGTTTCTGGCAGGGCGAGGCTACGGACCGGCCCATCGCTGGCTGGTGGAGGATTGCCTTCGGGATGGTCGTCTTGAACAGGTCTTAGCCGACTACACTCTTCCGGCGGTACCGCTGAGTATGCTGATTGCACCGGAGCGGACGAATTTGACGCGGGTTCGGCTCTGCATAGAATTCCTCACGTCAGGGGCCAGAGAAATTCCGGGTATTCACTGATGACCGGATCGCCGTGAAATCTCAAGCATCGCAAAACAGGCCGTTCTGTTCTTCAGACTTTCTGGAAAAAGGGTTCGGTCGCAACGCAGGGGTGCCATTTCCGAGGCTGTGAGGAGGGGCGAAAAGACAGAAGTAGGCTAAGGGCTCCGCCCTCGCGCGGGCAACGGTTCCCGGCAGCGCGCTGCCCCCGCCCCCTGGGGTGTCCC
>CALFLO010000014.1 GCA_937880175.1 uncultured Gluconobacter sp. | reverse complement strand
CCCCGGCCCGGCCCGCGCCCGCGCCCCGCCGCCGCGCCGGGCGCGGCGGGCGCGGGGGCCGGGGGGCGGCCGCCGGGGGCGCGGCCTGGGCGGCCCCCGGCGGGGCGCCGGGCAGGGCAGGGGGTTTAGAAGACGTGGCAGCCGGAGGGGCTGCGGGGCCGGACGCGGCAGGATCTGCGGCGCGTGCAGCCGGAACTGGCAGAAAAGTCAGGGCCGGGCTACAAAGCAGAACGGCGCCAGCCATGAGCCAGCGCCGTCCATCCGTCATCCGGCAGACCAAGGGGTTCAGCCCTGGCGAGCCTTCATGCGCGGGTTCTTCTTGTTGATGATGTAGACGCGGCCGCGACGGCGGACAACGCGGCAATCCTTGTCACGAAGCTTGGCGGACTTCAGGCTGTTGCGGATCTTCATGGTGATCAGGCTCTCGACGGGTAAGGCCCTTGCGGACCGGACAGCGGGCCGGAACGCCCGCGAAAGAATGGCTCCGATTACCCATCCCGCCATGCAGAGTCAAGCTGGCAAGCCATGCAGACGGCGGAATTCCTTGCTGCTGTCTGTTTGCAACAACCTGCAACAGGCGCGTTCAGGGTCTTTGTCCGGCCGGGATTTTCTCCTAACGTGGATGTCATGATCAAGCGCCATTCCCGTTTCGCCCTGCTGCTGGCCGTTCTTCCCCTCACTGTTGCCCTTGCTGCCCCTGTCGCGGCCCGGGCGGATGATGGTGATGCCAAGACAAATGACGACGATCCCACGATCAACCAGCAGGGTTTCGCCATCAACAAGATCCTCCGGGTGCTTCAGGTCAACCCGGACGCGGCGGGCGATTCCTGCATCAACGCGCTCAAGGAGATGCATCAGGCCCAGGCGGCGCTGAGCAAGGAAGAGGGCATCGATCCCGAACACAATCAGGATATCGGTGTCGCGCGTGACGTTCTTTCTTCGGAAATGGAGGATGTCACGAATATGTGTGGTGCCGATGCCCGGACCTATTGCCGTGATGCCACCAAACATCCCGATCCCAAGCTGACTGCGGCCTGCAACGGTCTTCCTGCCGAAGAAGACTGACTGTCCCGGCAGGGCGGATGGGAAAACGCCATCTGTCAAAACATGTCCAGAGGATTCGAGGACTAACTTTTCCGGGCAAGCGCTCCTAAGGTTGGAAGTCTGATTCTGGTAATGAGGGCCGTGGGACTGTTTCTGATGAAGTCTGTGTCGGGTGAGGAGCAGCGCTCTTGACCACGGCACTACAATCAGTTCTTCGCCCGGGGTGGCTCCAGTTCAGTCTCAGAACATGGTTTGCACTTGTCCTGGCGCTTGGAACGGCCTTCTGGTCCCAGCTTGACTCGCCGGCCAGTGCGGGCGTGACGGTCATGATCCTCGCCCAGCCGCTGCGGGGACAGGCGCTGTCCAAGGCGTTTTACCGTCTCGCCGGAACCGTGCTCGGCGTCAGTGTCTCCATCATTCTGGTCGCGATGTTCAATGAGGAACGCGCGCTCTCCCTCGGCGGTGCTGCGCTGTGGATCGCCGCCTGCGCCTTTGTGGGCTCGCTCGAGCGCGATTTCCGCTCCTATGGCGCGCTGCTGGCGGGCTATACCGTCGCGCTCGTGGCCATCCCGACGATGGACGATCCGCAGAACATCTACCCCGTCAGCATCGCGCGCGCCTCCGACATCGCCATCGGTGTTGCGTCCATCGCGGTCGTGAACATCCTCTCCGGCTCGCCGGAAGCCTGGCGCAGGCTGTCCAAGGCCATGGAGACACTGTCCCATCGCGTGCGACAGACGGGCAAATCCGCGATCATGGGCGACCCGATCGCAACGCCGGAGCAGATGATCGGGCTGGGCGGTGAGATTCTGGCGCTGATGACCCAGATTTCCTATGCCCGGACCGAAGTCGAGCGCGGGCGCCTGCGCATGGCGGGTGCGCGGCTTGGCATCATCGGCATGCTGACGGTTCTCACCACGAGCCGCGCAATTGCGTGGCTTCTGGAAACCGGTGGCATTTCCGATCTCCTGATCCGTCACGTCCGGGCCTGGCATGAGCGCTCCGAGGACGGCACGACCCGTCTTGAGACGATGGACACGATTCTGGACGAAATCCGCGCGGAAGACCCGGATTTCGTGCCTTCCGCGCGTGAGGCCTGGTTTCTGGAACGCTGCGCGACGCTTCTCAGCAACCGTCTGCATATCCGCACCGGCATGAACACCCTGCTACGCGCCACCCCGGCGGGCGATGCGCTTAAACTGGCGCAGCTTGAGAGCAATCCGGACTATGTGACGGCCTTCATCAATGCGATGCGCGTGCTGCTGGGATTCAGTGTCGCGGCGGCATTATGTCTGGGGTCGAGCATTCCGGCCTCCGTCACGGCTCTGTCCCAGACGGCCCTTGTCCTGACGCTGGCCTCGACAGCCATCGACACCGCGCAGTTCGGCAAGGGCGCCATTATCGGCATGCCCGCCGGTATTCTCGTGGCGGCGTGGCTGGATTTCATGATTCTGCCGCATGTGGAAAGCATGCTCAGTCTCGCGCTGGTGCTTCTGCCGCAGACGGTGATTTCCTGTCTGTTGCTGATGAATCCGAAAACCAGCGCCATCGGTTTCAATTATGGCGTGTTCTTCCTCGTGTTCATCGGGCTCGGTAATCATCATAACTACGACCCGACAGCTTTCATCACGCGCAATACGTTCTATGCGATGGCGGCCGTGCTATCTTTTGTGCTGCTGGTCCTGCTCTGGCCGCCCACGGCACGGAGGCACCGGTTCCGGCTGGCGGTGTCCATCGCCTATGATCTGGAGACACAGCTTGCCGGACATGGCGAGCGGATGGGGCCGCCACTTCTGAGCCGGAAATACGAACGTCTGAGCCAGTTCCTGATGTGGACGGAGCGGATGCAGGATCCCGGCCTGCGCTCAAGGCGCGTTTTCAACCGTTTCGTGGAACTGGAGGACTTTTCCAGCACGATCGCGCGTGTCCGGAATTATCTGGATCAGGCCGGGCATTTACATGGCCTCAGACCCATGGTCCGTCACGTCCGCCGCCTGCTGGCCCATGACCGGCTTGGCCTTCTGGAAGCCGAAATCCCCGAGCTTCAGGCCATGTTCTTCGAACGCCTGTCTGACGGGATCCGCGAAGAGCAGTCCATGATCATCAACTGTATTGGCGGTCTGGAGGCGGTGCGCACCATGGTGCGCCTGAACCGCTCCGCCGTGCATCACTACGGAATAGGGCGCAAGCGATGGTGACGCGACAGGTCGTTGACCTCGATGGCGTGCTGGTCTCAGCATTCGTCATCAATCTGGCGCTGGCGCTCGTAACGCTGGCCATCCTGCGCTGGATCATGGGCTGGTTTGATCTGTGGCGTTTCGTCTGGGATCCGCCGCTGGCGCAGTTCGGCATCCTGATCTGCCTGATCGGCCTCTACACCCTGATCCTCTGACCATTTTTCTGCTTCGACCTGAAACCAAGGTGACCGTCCCGTGCTTTCCAGTGCCCATCGCCTGATCCGCCTGACCATCACGCTCTGCATCCTTGTGGTGGCAGCGCTCGTGGTCGTCATTCTGTGGGATTACTACACGGCCTCTCCGTGGACGCGGAACGGACAGGTACGCGCGCAGGTCGCCAATATCGCGCCGCGCGTTTCGGGGCAGATCCTTGAAGTGCGGGTCAAAGACAATCAGTTCGTCCACAAGGACGACGTGCTGTACGTGATTGATCCGTTCGACTTCAAGGTGGCGCTCGATACCGCCAGGGCCCGTGTGGCCGAGCGCAAGGCCGATCTGGAATTCCGCCTTGTTCAGGCCCAGTGGCGCAAGGCCATTCCCGGAACGGCCGTGTCGGTTGAGGAAAAGCGGCAGTACGAGGCCCTCTCCCAGCAGATGCAGGCCCAGTATGATGCAGCCCAGGCGGCGGAACGTCAGGCCGCGATCAATCTGGAGCGAACGCAGGTCCGTAGCTCCATCGACGGTATCGTAACCAACCTCATCATGCGGCCCGGTGACTTCGCGACTGCCGGAGTGGTCAACATCCACATCATCGACACCAGTTCCTACTGGGTGGACGGTTATTTTGAGGAAACCAAGGTCCATGATCTCGATGACGGCGATCTCGTCCGCATGGATCTCATGGGCTATCACGACCCGCTTTTCGGCCATGTCGAAAGCATCACCCGCGGTATCGCGAGCAATAATGCGCTCGTAAACAAGCAGGGCCTGCCGGAAGTGGACCCGGTCTATACTTGGGTCCGTCTGGCGCAGCGGATCCCCGTCCGCGTGAAGATCGACAAGATCCCCGATGACCTGACGCTCGCTGCCGGCATGACAGCTACCGTGACGGTGGTGTCAGAAGAAGGCAACCGCCGTCACCGCTCCACCCACGCCGCCTTCCAGCATTTCGGCGACGACATCCGCCACCTGTTCGGACACCGATAAAGCCAGTGCAATAAAAGTTTTTGGTGGAGCTTTTTTCAACAAGCCTCGAAGCTCTCTGCCTTTTTGAAAAAAGGCAGAACCCAAAAACTTTTATTCTTGGCTTTACCTTTCGACCGTCGTCTCATTCATGACTACGTCCGCTTACGCCTACAAGGCAGACATCGAAGTGGTGATAGCGGTTGCCCGAAAGCCGACATTGTTAAGCTTACCGCGATAGACCGCGTTTGGGACACACCTGCCGGTCGGCGCGGCGGCTTTATGCGCGAGTGTAAATTGATGTTCTGTCGGGTCGCTACGCGCTGCGGTCAGCGTGAATGCCCAGCACGAGCCCGATATGTCGGAAAATGAAAATTCCCGTCGACACAGTCGACGCAACGAAAATTCTGTTGCAAGTAAGATCTGCGTTTTTTGTCCGATGGCATCGCAGTCACGGCATAGGCTACAAGGATATGCTTGTTGAGCGAAGAATTTATTACGGAACTTGCTCTTTCGTCTACGTTGGAAGAAGAGCTGTTCGATTTGGCTGCGGGCGTTCAGGCCTTCGTGCGGCGTAATGAACTTTGGGCATTCGTTAACCGTGAGGAAATCCAGTCGCCGGAAGAACTGCGAAAAGCACCAGACATCCTTGATGCCACCCTGCCTAGCGATGTGTATGTGGTCTACTACGTACTGACCTATTGGAATTCGCACGATACCCAAATAGCAAGCAAGGATTCTGCTAGCGCTGAGCAGGTTCCATTACAGCTCGGAAAATCCGCCGTCACGAAGACTTTCGCTTTACGCAAGTTGTTGGACTTTCCTGCTACGTTCGACCAATTCCAGCAGGAGTTGATCGACGAGGCTCTTTCGCCACTCAAACTCTTGAGTGCAGAGCCAATTATGATGCAATTTGCAGATTCAGAAGGAAAAATCTACCCGAACGCCTCCGAAAAGCTGTTCGATCTGATCGGTATGAGCGAGACCAGGGGCCGCAACCTAGTATTCATTGAAGCTGAGGCTGGCCGGGGCAAGACCATTCTGCTGGCATCCCAGGCCCAGAAAATGCGTGAGCAACACTTGGGCAGGCTTCCGATCTACATTCCGCTGAGGAAATTACCTCTCGAGGCTGGAATGGGCTGGGACAGCATCACGCAGCTCATCGGTATCGTCGGGGAGAGCTCGGAATTGCTCAGCCGCGCAGTGAAGTTCGGCTTGGTGACACTCTTCCTCGACGGCATCGACGAGGTATCTGGGCGTTATGACAAGGAAATCATCAGAAACTTGCTGGAACTGATGACGGGGCGCTTGCGCTCCGAGCAGTCCGCAGTAGTCCTTGCTGGACGCAAGACAGAGGCGCGCCAGCTACAGCAGCAGGAATGGGCGATTTTCAGTGTCGAACTACCCGATCTGGAGTCGCCTGCTCTGCGGACCTACGTCGGATCCGTCGTCGATGGGATAGTGCGGCAACGTTCGGAGCCGCTGGAGATCCCCGATGAGTATACCGACCTGGTCGGGGAGCTACTGGCGGATGATCAGGTCAAGCGTGAGCGCGAGGACATCATCCAATGGATCATCGATGTGCTTCCAGAACTCGCGCAGGAGCCATCGCTATTCTTCGTGCAGGGCCTAGCTGCCATCGCAGTTGGACGCCGTTCCGGCAACCGGGCACTATTGCGCAGTCCTGAGGGTAGGCTCGAGCTACCGCCGGTCTGGGATGTCTGTCTTATCGCAGGACTTTACGCCTGCATGCGAGAGTGCACGAAGGTCGATCCCGTTGCGCAGGATAAATACTCGATCGACGGCCAGATGCGTGTGCTTCAGGGGTTGGCACTTATCGCATCGGCGCCGAGCCTTGCAAATGTCCCGACGCCCTACGAACTGATCCCTGACGCCTTCGGTATCGATCCCGTCAACTCGCCCGAGGTCAACGTCGCCATTGTCCGGCAGAATGCCAAGCACGCATTGCTGTATGCCACTGAAGCCGCCGGGACCTACCGCCCCCAGTTCCTCAATGATTGGGTGCGATGCTCGCTTCTTGCCCAGATATTCAGGAGTGACATATCCATAGGGAAGTTGGACCGCGCTGAACTGCTGAAAATCGCAGCATCAGCAACCCGTGCCAAATACACCTTCACGACCCTGTTGCCCTCGATGCTGGAGGACGAGCCCGTGCCTGGCGAATGGCTCGATGCACTAAAAGGGTCTGTGGGTGACAAAATAGAATCAGCGAGTACCAATCAGTGGCTACTTCGTTCTGCAGTGGGAGACACCCGCTTTGGTGTTCGGGTGCAGAGGCCATTGCCGTTGGCGGAGATCACCGATGCTGAATTCGCCGGTTTCACGATCAGTGATGAGCTCAGCGGCAGCGACTACGTCCTGGATGGGACGCTTTTCATAAACTCGGCCATCAAGGAGGCTTGCTTGAACGGCGTCTCCATGCGAGGCGTGGAGTTCATCAACTGCGAGATCTCGATGGTTGAACTGCTCGACTGCGACGGCCCAATCGCTTTCGATGGCTGCATGCTCAGCGATGTCGTAATTACCAATACCCGGTCGAAGTTCAGACCGGCGTTGGCATTCCGAAACTGCACGTTCAACGGAAAGGGCAACATCATCAGACAGTCTAAGCCAGCTTATGGCGAGGACCAGTATGCAGCTGTAGTCACGTTTGAGAACTGCTTCACCGAAGACGACCTCGGCAATCTTCTGGATGGAGACTGGCTGGGTCAAGACAGCTTACCGGACGGCATCGTTCCGAAGAAAGTTTCATCCTCGATCAGTCGTGGCGAGGCGTGCCTAAGGCGCGCGCTCCGCACTTTTTTCCCATCGCATATCGGGGCCAATGGGGCTCTCCAGGCGCGCAAGTACATTCGGCTTTCTGCATTGGGCCGGGGCTGCATGCCGCAAGGCGCTCCAGGGCAGGAGGAACTGCAGCAGATTTTCGAAAGCGTCGGTTTTAGCACGGGCGGCCGTTCCGACCATCTTTACGGCCCCTGGTCTCAGGTAGCTGGAGCCAGCACCGCAGGAATGGCCCTGCGCAATGAACTGGTCGACTTCCTTCTGGATAGCAATAACCAAGGGGAAACCGTCCAATTCCTAATTCAGAAAATCGAGAGTAAATTCAGTTAGTTGTGAACGATTGTTCGGAGGCTGCCGCCGATTTGGAATAGCGAATTCCATTACTTCGCGCCGCACTGATGGCAGTTTCTAGCAGAAGCTGCCTTTCAAAATGCCGGCGGCGAACGACTGTCTCTGGTCGGTAGTTGTCATGAACGTGAACACCGCGGATGGCGGCTTTCGGTCATCCCTTTCCGATAACCGGCATTCCGCTTCCCCCCCCCCATCATGCCCCTCCGAACGTAACGGTTGGAGGGGATGGCAGCACGTGTGCAAAGTAGCGCGAAAGCTGCGCCTCCAGTCCGTCAGAGGGAAAAATTCCGGCGATGTAACCGTCCGGACGCACGAGCACCCACTGACCGGGTTCGATCCCGAATGCGTCGGCGATATGGCCGCGATCGTCGACGAGTTCATGCCCCGCGCCGACGGTGACGATACGGACGCCCGCAATGGCCGACGGCCGGTTGGGCGGCTGATAACCGAGCAAGGTCCAGTGAGGCCCTTGAAAGACCGTGAACAGCCGTGTCCGCTGCCCGGCCTGTCCGCGACAGGGAGCATCGGGTGCGCGATCGCCCGCCTGCACTTTGCCGCCCACCGAACCGGGCACGTTCAACGATGAACCGCGATAGCCGAGGTCGAGCTGACGCGCTTCGCGATCGCGACGCATGGTGCCTTGCCTTGCTTCCCCAAGTAACCGCGTCGAGAGATGAAGCATGTTCGACGCGATCGGCCGACGCTCCGCCTCGTAGCTGTCGAGCAGCGCTTCCGGCGCATCCGCGAGCACGGAGGCCAGCTTCCAGCCGAGATTATAGGCGTCCTGAACGCTGGTATTGAGACCCTGACCTCCGGTTGGCGGGTGAACATGCGCGGCATCCCCCGCAATGAAGACGCGTCCCACTCTATAGCGATCGGCCAGACGGGCACGCATCGCATAGACAGAGGACCAGGACACCGAGCGGACCGTAATGTCCCCTCTGCCGGTCCGGTCTCCGATGAGCGCGGTCAGTCCGACAGGAGACAGGTCGATCTCTCCGTCCAGTGCCACAGGCGCCTGAATCTGAAACAGGTCTGTGCCTGCCAGTGGGCAGATCATCACCTGCGTCGCCGGTGAAGCGAGCTGGAAACGATGCCAGGCGGACCGATCAAGACCTTCCAGCCGCACATCGGCAACGATCGCACGCACACCCAGTGCTTCTCCCGGAAAATCGATCGCCAATGCATGACGCACGAAACTGCGGCCACCATCGGTTCCGATAAGGAAGCGGGCACGGACAACCTGCTCGCCGCCGTTCTGTTCGATCCTCGCCGTAACGCCATGGGCGTCCTGTTCAAATCTGGTCAGTCGTGTCCCAAAGTGTGGATGATGGCCCAGCTCGGAGAGCCGCTCCCGCATGATGGCTTCGGTTGCGAACTGCGGCAGCATCAGCGGCGCGGCATAAGGTTCGGCGGCGGTCGGGAAGACGTCCGCTTCCGTCAGACGCGACACCTTATGAGTTCCATCAGGACGATACTGACATAGCGGCGGATAGGGGCCGCCTGCCGCAGCCATACGATCGACGACGCCGAGATCCTCGAAGATCTCCATCGTCCGGGGCTGGATGCCTTTGCCGCGCGACCCGCTGAACGACTGCGCATTCTGCTCGATCAGTTGGAACGAAACCCCGCGTCGGGCGAGGTCGATGGCAAGTGTCAGGCCTGCGGCCCCCGCACCCGAGATCAGGATGTCTGTATCGAAAGACACTGGCAGCTCCGCGAATTAATGTGTAATATTCACATATATAGGCTCGCCATCGAAGGCAACGAAAAACGTGAATAATGCACACGGTTCTGAAATCCTGCGTGGACTCCATGCCGCGATCATCGATTTGGTCGATGAAATCAACCGGCCGCGTCGGGATGATCGCCTGATCGAAGAAGCGGGCATTCCGCTGGATCGGGCCCTGTTTCCGCTTCTGGCGCGCGTATGGCGCTACGGTCCCATCGGCGTGGTTGACCTCGCGGACCGGACGGGCCGCGATCATACGACCATCAGCCGACAAATGAGCAAGCTGGAAGAACTGGACCTCATTGAGCGTCGTCCTTCGGCAGCGGACAGGCGTGTTCGCGAAGCGACGGTGACTGAAAAAGGCCTGGACATGGTTCGCATCCTCAACGCGGCGCGCGAGAGGCTGGCCAACCGCATTCTCGTCAACTGGACCAACGAAGACCTCGATCAGTTAAGGTCGCTTCTGCGACGCTTCGCTGATGACCTCATGCGGTGATGTTCGGAAACAGGCGTGACGGGCCGATCCAGATCTGAAACCGTCACGCTGTCTGCTCTTGCGACGTCCCGTACAGAGGCCCCCTCTGCTAACAACATCTGTTGTGTCGGGAGAGCCGCAGCGCTAGAAAGAGTGCGTCGGAAAAGGCAGGCTTGGTCTGGTAAGCCCAAGTCCTTCCAGTAATGGAAGCTCTGGTCTTTGGCTTCGTGCCTGAGACCCCCGCGACGAACGAAAGGTGCTGCAAGCCGCCCGGCCGTTCGTCCCAGCGGGGCTCAGTTTCGAGAAACGCTCCGGTCGGACGATGACCCCGGAGTAGAATAATGTCTGTTTCCCTCTTTGCGACCTGCGATGTCCTGATTATCGGTGCAGGGCCCGTTGGCCTCTTTCTGGCCTGCGAACTGGCGCTGGCTGGGTGCTTGGTGCAGATCCTCGAACAGGCGGCCGATGCCAGCACACCCTTGAAGCGCGCTCCTTTCGGATTACGCGGCCTCTCCGTTGCGACGATGGAAATCTTTGACCGGCGCGGCCTGCTAATGCCTCTCAAAGCCCGTATCCCGGAAAAGGAAATCGCATCCGCTGCGTCGTGGATAAGGCAGACACGCCAGCCTGCCGGACATTTCGCGGGCATCGACTTTTTTATGGACCAGATTGATCAAACGCAGTGGGCTTATTGCCTGCCGCCCATGATCAGCCCCATGGCCGCCGATCTGGAAAGCATTGAAGCGGTTCTGAAGGATCGCGCCCTGGCACTGGGGGTTGTGGTCAGTTACGGGGTATGTGTCTCAGAAGTCCACGCTACGGATAACGATGTCAGTGTCCGGGCGGACGAGAAGGTCTTTCGAGGAAACTGGCTTGTCGCCTGCGATGGCGGACGGAGCAGCGTCCGGAAAGCTGCAGGCTTCGGCTTCACCGGGACGGACCCCGAGTTCACGGGGTACTTCGCCAGGGTGGATCTTGCCGATCCGCGCATCCTCCCCGCAGGTCATCATGACACGCCGACTGGAACCTACCTCTTTGACCCTCCTGACATGATCAGGATGGTCGAATTTGATAGAGGAGCCTGTCATAGGCACCGAGCGATCACACGCGATCACATACAAACGGTCCTGCGGCGCATCTCCGGAAGCGAAGTGGGGGTCAGGGCGCTCGGCCTTGCGACGACCTGGACCGATCGGGCTTTTCTCGCCTCTGATTACCGAAAGGGGCGGGTTCTTCTAGCCGGTGACGCAGCCCATATTCACTCGCCTCTGGGTGGGCAGGGCCTTAACCTCGGTTTCGGTGATGCGATGAATCTGGGGTGGAAGCTGGCGTCAACAATCCGCGGGGACGCCGCCCCGGCACTGCTGGATAGCTACCAGAATGAAAGACGTCCGGTCGCCGAGCAGGTTCTTGACTGGTCCCGCGCGCAGGTCGCGCTGATGCGGCCAAATCAGGGTTCCCGCGCACTGCGAGCCATTGTGCATGACCTGATCGCGACGCGGGATGGGGCAACCTATATGGCCGAACGGGTGTGGGGGATTGGCGTGCGCTACAATCCGGGTGACGATCATCCTCTGGTGGGGCGGAGTGCACCCGATTTCAGACTAAACGACGGGACACGTCTGAACGAACATCTTCAACGAGGGAAAGCGCTGCTGCTCGATTTCGGCGGAAGTTCTTACTTGCATGAACTCGCTGTTCGCTATCAACACCGGCTTTCCTATATCGCCGTCGATGTAAATGATCGCCTAGGCTTATGCGCCCTGCTCATTCGTCCTGACGGTTTCGTCGTATGGGCCAGCGATCACCCCTCGAATTGCTCCGAAGCTGAACAGGCCTTGTCGCAATGGCTTTTGTCGCCGCGTCATGCAAAGGCGGATTTAACGACACGATGTCCGTTCTGATTGACCTGAACTTCAAAACCGGACCGTCCGTCTTCCCCCGCCTAGCCGTCACTTATTAAGCGCGGTCTATCGCCCAAATCGCAAAGGCCTGCACCAGCGCGACTTCTTCCAGTCTTTTGAAGCGGCCTGATGAGCCGCCGTGGCCGGCTTCCATGTTGATGCGGCACAGGAACGGGCCACCGGACGTGACTTGGCGAAGTTTCGCGATCCATTTCGCTGGTTCCCAGTAGGTCACGCGCGGGTCGGACAGGCCGCCCATTGCCAGAACTGGCGGATAGGCCTTTGCCGCGATGTTGTCATAGGGGGAATAGCTGGCGATCAGGTCGTAGGCGGCGGGATCTTCCAGCGGGTTGCCCCATTCCGGCCATTCGGGCGGTGTCAGCGGCAGCGAGACGTCAGACATGGTGTTGAGCATGTCCACGAACGGTACCTGCGCGGCAATACCCGCGAAAAGTTCGGGCGCCATGTTCGTGATCGCGCCCATCAGCAGACCGCCAGCGGACCCGCCCTGCGCAACGATGCGTCCGGCTGAGCCGTAGCCTTCGGACACGAGATGCCGGGCGCAGGCGATGAAATCGATGAAGGTGTTGGGCTTCTTTGTCCCGCGACCGTCAAGGAACCAGTTCCAGCCCTTTTCGGACCCGCCGCGAACATGGGCGATGGCGTGGATCCAGCCCCGGTCCACTAAGCTGAACACGGTCGTGGAGAAATCGGCGTCCATGGCGATGCCGTAGGAGCCATATCCATACAGAAGCAGGGGTGCCGAGCCGTCCAGAACCTGCTTTTTGCGCATCAGGATTGTGATGGGCACCTGAGCACCATCAGGGGATGTCGCAAACAGACGGCGCGTTTCGTAGCGGCTGGCATCATGGCCGGACGGGACTTCACGGATCTTGCGCAAAACGCGCTCGCCGCTTGCCATGTCGTAATCGTACCAGTGCGCCGGATTGGTGGGGGACTGGTAAATGTAGCGCAGGACCGGGGCATCATATTCCAGCGTGCCCAGCATCGTCAGGTCGTAGGCGGGTTCATCCATGCCAATGGCTTTGGCCTGCGCGCGGATATCGCCTTGCGTGCCTTCGGGGACGACGAGAATATGGATGTTTCCGTCCCGCCGTTCGGCCCAGGCCAGATGCTCGCGCGAGGCGCTGGCCCCCAGCAGATAATGCCCTTCGCGGTACGGCACGAACGGTGTCCAGTTCTCTCGCTCCGTCGCCGTGTCGGGTGTCTGCATGAGCTGGAAATCCACCGCCCCGCCAGCATTGGTCAGGATGATGAAGCGGTCGTTCCAGTGCGTCAGGGAGTAGCGCTCGCCCCGCACCAGAGGGGCTGCCACCACGGGCAGGGCCATAGGGTCGGACGCAGGGATGAGCAGCGTCTCGTTGGTATCATGGTCGCCGCGTTCAATGACGATCCACTTGCGGGACGCGCTGACGCCGATGAGCAGGAAGAACCCCGGATCGGTTTCGTCAAACACCAGAACATCTTCGCCTCCCGTCAGCGGACGGCGATAGATCTTCGACGGGCGGCCATTATCGTCGCGATAAATCCAGAACAGCCACTGGCTGTCAGGCGAAATGGCGAAACTGCCTGTCGTGCTGGGGACGGGAGGGGCGCAGAGCGTGCCGGTTTCCAGATCCTCGACCTGAATGCGATAGACTTCGGAGCCCTGAATATCCTCCGCATAGACGAAATAGCGGTGATCGGGGGAATGGTCGGTCTGGGACAGCGCGTAATAGTCATGCTGCTTTGCCAGTGCATCGGCATCGAGCAGGACCTGTTCCGCTCCGCCCGCGCGCGGACGACGGGCCCGCAGCGGATGCTGTGCTCCGTCCTCGAAGCGGACGTAATATTCCCAAGGCCCGTCGGGAACGGGGACCGAGGATTCCGCTGGCGGAATGCGGCCGATCATTTCCTGAAGCAGCGTCTCGCGCAGCGGTTCCATGTCCGCCAACACGGCCTCCGCATAGACGTTCTCCGCCTTCAGATGCGTGGCGATGTCTTCGCGCAGGGCAGACGGATCCCGCAGGACCTGCTGCCAGTTCTCGTCCTTCATCCAAGCGTAGGAATCCGTGCGCGTGCGGCCAAGCTGTGTGGTGGTCAGTGGCTCACGGCGGGCGACGGGAGGAACGGGTGCGGCGGACGGGGCATCGGGGCTGTGTGGCATAGGCAAACTGTGACGCAGAAACCGCCGCCGTTCAATCCGCTGCTTTGCGGAACTGCGACTCTGCGGCAAGGGCGGTAAAACGGAATGATCCGGAAGTTCCCGCATGAAGGCTATGCGGAAAAAGGATAGCTCTCAAGAAACCACGTCTGGCTTCAAGTGTTACTCAAGGCAACGGAGCATCCTTCAAGATGTTCCAGACCGGATGATTTCTGCACCGCCTTCCCAAGGTTGCGCAGAGTGTCCTGTATACGGAAAGAAGAATGCCATGATTTCGAATAAATATTTCGCTGTTCTTGCTGCTGCCGGTCTGACCATTTCGGGCGCAGCCGTCGCACAGACCATCCCGCCCATCCCGCAGAGCAGCCCGGTCCCGACAGTTGTCCCTGGAACGCAGGCCACCCTGCCATCCGCCAGTCTTCAGGCGGTCGCCGGTGGCAAGAACGTTTTGACGGCTGCAACGCCGGGCGTACTGGACGCCGACGGTCTTCCGTCCATCGAAAACGCCCAGGCTGGTAACGTCGCCGGGATCACCTATTACTGTGTGCATCACAAGCTGGTGCTTGGCACGTCCCCGATCGTGGCGTCCCGCATGCTGGCAAAGCGTTCGGACGTCAAGAACGACCAGTTCTATTCGCTGGGCGGCAAGGGCCTGCTTCAGATGGCTGGCGGCAACGTCTTCGACATCAGCACCCTGTCCAAGGACAAGCGCGTCATGACGTGTAACGACCTGATCAAAAAGGCGCAGTCGCTCGGACACTGAGGCGTCTCGGTAGTCTGAAACAAAAAACGCCCCGGCTGTCACGGCCGGGGCGTTTTTTTATGCTGTGAAGTCTGAGGTTTTCAGGCCCTGAGCTGCTCCATGAGCCGGATGCCCTCGGGACTTCCCAGAACGGCCGCCTTTTCCTGACGGGAGAGGCGTTCCAGCGCAACCGGAAGGGATGACGCTTCGCGCAGTTTGACCAGCCCGACGAGAAGATTGGCATCAATCGGGCTGCCGGGCTTGCGGACCGGGGGAAGGGCGCCTTCATGGGCGGCAAGCAGGGCAGTGTTCTGGCGGAGCGCTGCAAAAGCCTCTTCCGGTGGTGCGTCGGGGGCATGGGCCGCACGCTCCCGCGCCGCGTCATTGGCGGCGGCGAGCTGAAGGATCGGCGGGGGCGCTGTTTCCTCTTCAATCAGCAGCAGACCAGCCCGGCGCAGGCCCAGACCGACATCCCGGCTTGCCGTCAGCGCGGCCAGCGGAATGGCGAGAACCAGTCCCAGCAACACAGGCGTCATCCACAGGAACAAAGCTTCCGAAACCGACCAGGCCGCGATGGCCAGAAGCAGCCCGAACACCGTGTAGATCCAGTACCCATGCGCCACTTCCTTGAGGGAGACGCGGCCATCATCGCGGTTCTGCGCGTTCCATCCGGAATCCCGCCCCAGCAGGATCGAAATGACGCCGGACGTCTGGATCAGCATGGCGATCGGCGCGATCAGGCCGCCAATCAGCGTCTCCAGCACGATGGAAACAGCCAGCCGGAAAATGCCGCCCGAACCCCGCAGGGCGGCCCGGTCGAACATCATGGCGATGAACGCCAGAGCCTTAGGGGCCAGCAGGATTCCCATCGTCCCGATGAAGACGAGCTTTGCCTGAACCGGATCGACGCGAGGCCAGTGCGGATAGAGCGTGGGCTTCGTGCCGAAATATTCGGGATGATAGAAATGGGACTGAAGCGAGATCAGGATGCCAAACAGCAGGAACAGCAGCCAGAGCGGCGACATCACATAGGAGCCGATGCCCGTCAGCATATGGACGCGGCTGACCCAGTGCATGCCCTTCGTGCCAAGAATCTTGCTGTGCTGAAGATTGCCCTGACACCAGCGACGGTCGCGGATGGCGACATCCGTCAGCGATGGTGGGCTTTCTTCATAGGAGCCGAACAGGCCCGGCACCATGTGAATAGCCCAGCCGCCACGACGCATGAGCGCGGCTTCCACGAAGTCATGGCTGAGGATATGGCCGCCAAACGGCGCACGGCCCTTCAGATGCGGCAGACCGGCCTGTTCGGCGAAAGCCTGCGTGCGGATAACGGCATTATGGCCCCAGTAATTGCCTTCCGAACCGTGCCACCAGGCGATGCCATGCGCGATCAGCGGGCCATAAACGCGGCCGGCGAACTGCTGCATCCGGGCAAAAAGCGTACGCCCACCCACAATGACCGGCAGGGTCTGGATCAGGCCCACGCCGTCATGCTGTTCCATGGCCGCCGTGATCCGGACGATCAGGCTGCCATCCATGACACTGTCGGCATCGAGCGTGAGCATCTGTTGATAGGACGACCCAAACCGCGTGACCCAGTCGCCCAGATTTCCGGCCTTGCGATCAACGTTTTTGTGGCGGCGGCGGTAGAAGACGCGCTTGGCGCCGTTCGTGGCCTTCCGGAATGCCAGAAACGCCCGCTCTTCCTGCACCCAGACATCCGGATTGGTGGTGTCGGACAGGATGAAGAAATCGAAAGCGTCGATCTGGCCGGTCGCGAGAATGCTGTCATGAATGGCGCGCAGACCGGCGAGGACGCGCGTCGGGTCCTCGTTATAGGTCGGCATCAGGACGGCGGTGCGGCTTTTCAGCTCGGGCAGCGGCCCGGTGCGATGAATGCCAAGCCCCAGCCCGCCCCGCCGGATCAGCGAGACGAAACCACCCAGACAGGAGGTGAAGGACAGCGCGATCCAGAAGGCGAGGATGGCAAACAGGATCAGGATGATGACGCCGAGGGCCGAGACACCCAGCGAATTGAACACCTGATTGATCCTGTAAATGCCGTAGCCCGTCAGCAGCATTGCGCCCCCAAACACGAAAAGGCGGCGCATCCACAGGAACGAGGGTGTGGTCGGCAGGGTATAAAACGGGCGGCCGTGCCGGTCCGGCTGCTGGTGAAGGTTCTGCGCCTTCATGCCCAGCGGCGCTTCCGGCGGTAGGAACGGGGCCGCGGCCGGATCAGCGGAAGGGGAGAATTCGGTCACGGCGTCCAACGATACATCCATTTTTCTGAAATCGGACCCTGATCGCCGGCGAGCTGGGCCTGAAGTTCACACATTTTCGCATCGCCGGGCACGAATTCGAACGTCGTGCGCCAGCCCTGGATCTCGGGGTTCGGCTCGACCACGACGTTGCGGATGGTGCCGGGTGTGGCCTGCGAAATTAGGTGGAAAGATGTCCCCTGCGGCACGTTCTGGAACGGCGCCCCCGTGAAATCGATCACGAAGAACCGCGCATCCGCATGGTCGGTCAGCCCCCCGATCCTGGTTGCCGCGACGCGGGCCATCTGGGTCGGCCAGGGCGTGTCCCAGCCCCAGTACATCCGGTAGATGTAGCTGTATTCCTGCCTGCCCTTCATTGGCTGTTTGGGACGCCAGAAGGAGACGATATTGTCGTTGACTTCGTTGGGCGTTGGGATCTCCACGAGATCAACCGCCCCATCGCCCCAGTTGCCGATGGGCTCGATCCAGAGCGACGGGCGCTTCTGGTAGTTGAGCGCCAGATCCTCATAGTCGTGGAAAGACCGCTTGCGCTGCATCAGGCCAAAGCCGTGTGGGCTGCTGTCCGCGAAGGCCGAGAACTGGAGATCGGTGGGGTTGATGAGCGGCCGGTAAAGCTGCTGCCCCGCACCCGTCCAGATCTGGAGGGCTTCGCTGTCATGTGCAGCCGGGCGCCAGTCATCGACGTGGTTGCGCTCGTTGGCGTCGAAATAGAACATGCCCGTCAGCGGTGCGATGCCGGATTCCGTAATGTCCTGACGCGGGAACAGCGAGGACTGCACATCGAAGACGGTCGTATCGCCCGGACGGATGGTGAAGCGGAATGCGCCGGTCAGGGACGGGCTGTCGAGCAGCGCGTGAATGACGATGGACTCCACGCCCGGCTCCGGCTTTTCAAGCCAGAACTCCCGGAATAGAGCAAATTCCTCGCCCTTCGGATTGCCGGTGCCATCCGCGAACGCACGGGCGGAAAGGCCGTAATTCTGTCCCTTGGCGACGGCGCGGAAATAGGATGCGCCGAGGAAGACCGCACATTCTTCCATGACGCCCGGCGTGTTGATCGCATAGCGCAGACGCAGGCCGGAAAAGCCGAGATCGTCCGTCACGCGCAGCACGGGATTAGAATAGGTGAAGACGTCGGGATCGTAGGGGATGGGCGTGGACTGTCCGCCCGTGACCTCGTTCATCCCGATCCGCGGCTTGTACAGGAAGCCGCGCGGGAAAAACTCCACGTCGAACGCCAGGTTCTGCCCGTGCCACAGCGCCTTGTCGGGATTGAAGGCAATGCTGCGGAACTGGTCGAAATCCATGTTCGCAATGGCATTGGGCAGCGCTGGAGACGGCGGGGAATAGGGCTTCTTCGACAGGCGCTGCGCCAGAATCCGGACCGTGCCATCGTCAAATGGCGTTGCTTGCGGCGCAGGGGCCGCAGCCGGTGGAGACGCAGTTGCGGGTGTGGCTGTGGGGGTAGCTGTGGACTGGGCATGGGCCATACGGGAGGTTGTTCCCCAAAGGGTCAGTCCGGCCCCAAGCTTGACCAGATCACGGCGCAGGATACTCATACTCTTCCCAATATCCCAGTTTCTGTCGGCATTTCCGAAACGAAGTCCGATCTTCCAGCGATACGCCGGAAGCCTTTCGTTGCGAAGAGACCTTCTATGGTGAAGGTGCCATTTCACAAGGTCTGGCGCGGCCTTTTTATGGCATGCGCCCCAGATGACACATTATTGTGAAATCTGTTGCTGCAAGACATCAAGTAACGGAACGTTACCCGCCAATTCGGATACGGATGTTTCTGTTACCGCGTCGAGCTGCGGAACCCTGAACAGGATACGCGTTTTCCCGAAGCGTGAGATGTCCCGCTCATTGCCGAGATTCGGCGGTCCGACGGGGATGACGCCAAGCACGGGGATGCCGCGCCGGCGCAATGCTTCAAGGCTCAGAAGCGTGTGGTTGATCGTGCCAAGTCCGCTCCGCGTCACCAGAACAACCGGCAGGCCCAGAGTTTCAATCAGGTCTACGATCATCATGTCGTCGCGGACCGGCACCATCAGTCCCCCCGCGCCTTCCACGACAAGTGGTCCCTGAACCTGCGGCAGGACGAGACGCCCGGGATTGACGGTCACGTTTTCCAGATCCCCTGCCGCCAGCGGAGCAAGCGGGGCCTGAAACGCATAGGCCGGGGGGATGATCCGGGCAGGCAACAGACCTGCCAGCTCCCGGACGGTCGGTGTATCGCCATCCTCATCCGCAAGGCCCGTCTGAAGCGGCTTCCAGTAGGTGGCGGTCCACGCACGGCACAGAATGGCGCTGACCAGCGTCTTGCCGATTCCGGTATCCGTTCCCGTGACGAAAACGCCGCGTTGCCAGTGTGTCGAGATGTCCCTCATGGCCGTGTTCCTTCTCCGGATTTTACAAACGTCCCGATGCCGATCTGATAGGTCACGCTGGAATGTGTCCGGTCAAAATGCCGCATGGTCCGGCGCAGGGCCGCGATTCCGGCGGGCGTGCTGTCAGCGCGCGGAACTGATGCCCCGATCTGCCGCAGGCCACGCAGGAAGTCTCGCGCGCTGTCCACGGGATCGTGCAGGGTCAGCACCTCCCATGATCCCATGCCGCCCGTTGGCCACTCGGCTTCTACAGTCCGGACGGATGGATAATCCGGCACGCCGCAGGGCGCGCCTTCTGCCAGACAGGTCTGTTTCCATTCGTCCAGACTGCCTTGCAGCAGCGTCGTAACCATCAGCCATCCCTGCGGGGCCAGCAGATCGCAAAGCCGTCTCAATCCGTTGGGTCGGCTGGAAAACCATTGCAGGCACAGGCTGGACGCGATCAGATCGAACGGCCCGGAGACATCCGGATGTTCGGCGTCCATGACGTGAAAGCGGAGGGTTTCTCCCGAGAGATGCTGCCGCGCCCGGGCGATCATGCCGGGCGCCAGATCGGTCGCGAGCAGGCTGGCCTGCGGGAAATGATCCGCCAGCCGGGCCGTCAGAAAGCCGGTGCCGCAGCCAAACTCCAGAATGGATGCGGGAGCATGGTCCGCCGTGGCAGTGCGGATGCGCTCCATCAGTGCCGTGGCGCAGCGGCGCTGGATATGGGCGGCGGCGTCATAGCCTTCTGCGGCGTCAAAGCGCGCGGCAATGCTGTTCCGGCGCAGGATGTTTTCGGGAGTGTCAGCTTCGGTCATCAAGCCTCCGCCGGATCAAGGCCGCGCAGAGTTCGGGCTGGGTCAGCGGCAGAAGATGGCCGCCCTCAACCCGCTCGCCCGGTGTCGCGAAACCCGCCTTCGCCGCACCGAACGGATCGTCCGTGCCCGTCATCCAGTGCAGCCCGTCATTCCAGTCAGCGGCCTGCGCGCGATGGTCCAGAGTCTGAAGCGCTTCCAGCCCCCGGTCCAGTGCGTCCACATCCGGTGTGCCGGGAAGGGGGGCATTCGTTCCGCAGAAAGCGCGGAAATCCTGCAAAACGCCGATTGGATCGCGTTTCAGGCGCGCGCGCATCCTGGCCAGCACCCGCTCGGGCGTGCCATCCGGAAAGTCGGGGGCGGCTGTAAAACGTGGGAAGCCGTTGAAGAACACCAGCCCCTCACATCCCGGCAGGTCCTGCCCGAGCAGGGCCAGCGATCCTGCCGAATGTCCGACGGCCAGATAGGGTGTTTGGGGTAGGGCCGGGCGATGTTCCGGGCCGAAATATCCGCACTCCACAACCTGCGCGCTCACATTCGGCAGATGCGCCAGCATCGGCGCCCAGAAGGACGCGTCGAATCCCCAGCCATGCACAAGATAGAGTGCCCGTGTCACGAGACGGCTCCGGTCAGGGCGATGACGGTCTGCCCCAGACGATCAATTGCCGCATCACTCAGCCCGGCATGAAGTGCCAGACGCAGCCGCGCGGTTCCGGCTGGGACGGTGGGGGGGCGGATGGCGACCGTCAGGAAGCCAGCATCCTCAAGCCCCGCCGCGACAGTCATGGCACGTTGGGACTCTCCGATCAGCACCGGCACGATCTGCGTCGTGGAGTCCGCTGTGGAGAGCCCGGCCCCATGCAGAACTGTCCGAAGCCGTTCCGCCTGTCCGAGCAGCAGGGCGCGCTCGGCATCCAGACCCGGCACGACATCTAGCGCTGCATCAATCGCGCCCAGAACCGCCGGGGGCAGGGCCGTGCTGTAAATAAAGCCCGACGCATGGTTCACCAGATAGTCGCAAAGCGGTTTCGAGCCTGCGATATACGCGCCCATCCCCCCCAGCGCCTTGCTGCACGTTCCCATCGTCAGATCGGCCATCCCGCAGGACAGACCGCGACCTTTTGGCCCCAGAACGCCGGTCGCATGGGCTTCGTCCACATACAGGAACGCCCCCGCCCGGTCTGCCAGCGCCCGTAGTGCCGGAATGTCGGCGCGGTCGCCGTCCATGGAGAATACGCTCTCCGTTACGATCATCCGCAGGCCGGGTTTTTCGGCCTCGCGGGTCAAAAGGCTTTCCAGATGGGACAGGTCGTTATGCCGGAAGCGGATCTGCCGCACGCCTGCCGCCGCGCAGCCATGATGCAGACTGGCATGGTTCAGCCGGTCCGAAAACACCAGCATCGGTGCGCCCGTCCGGGCCACGGAGAGTGCACACAAAGCGGGCATAACGGACGCATTGGCCTGCCAGCCCGACGCGAACAGAATCGCGTCCTCACAGCCCTTGAACGCTGCCATTTTCGTCTCGACCTGCCGGTGCAGGTCCAGCGTTCCGCTGACCAGCCGTGAGGCCCGCGCACCAGTGCCGAAGCGCAGCGCCCAGTCCGCAGCACGTTCGCGCAGCAGCGGGTGATCCGCCAGCCCCAGATAGTCGTTGGACGACACATCCAGCATCCGCCGCCCGTCGCGGACGATCATGCCGTCCTGCCGGACCACAGGGCGCAGGCTCCGGCGCGTCCCGGCGGTGTCGCGTTCGGCCAGCGCGGCCGTGAAATGGCTGTCGAACAGGCTCATGTGTCCTCCCGCAACACGTCTGCGATGGCCGTTGTCAGGCGCGTGAGTTCTTCGGGGCGGATCGTGAAGGCGGGCGTCAGATAGACGATGTTGCGGAAGGGCCGGATCCAGACGCCACGTTCCACAAAGGCGCGACGCAGGGCATCCGGATTGTCCAGCGTCTCAAGCTCCACAACGCCGATCGCGCCGAGGACGCGCAAATCCTTGACGCCGGGCAGCGTGCGGCAGGGCTCCAGTTCCCGTGCAAGCTGGGCTGAGATCGCCGCAACCTGCTCCAGTCTCGGCTTGGATTCAAACAGGTCCAGCGACGCGTTGGCGACCGCGCAGGCCAGCGGATTGGCCATGAAGGTCGGCCCGTGCATCAGGGCGTGCCCGGCGCTGTCGGACAGAAACGCCTCGAAGACATGCCGCCGGGCCACGGTCGCGGCCAGCGCCATGGTGCCGCCGGTCAGGGCTTTGGAAAGGGCCACGATATCCGGCACGATCCCGGCCTGCTCGCAGGCGAACATTGTCCCTGTGCGGCCGAACCCGGTGAAGATTTCGTCGAGGATCAGCAGGATTCCGTGCCGGTCGCACAGGTCGCGCAGACGTTGCAGAACCTCCGGGGCATGGAACAGCATCCCCCCGGCCCCCTGAACCAGAGGCTCCGTGACCATGGCCGCGATGCTGTCGCCGCGTTCCGTCAGCAGGGCTTCAAGCCGCGCCAGACTGTCCGCGTCCACGGGCAGATCGGCCAGAACCTGCTCGGGTAGCACGCCGGCGAACAGGCTGTGCATGCCCTCCTCAGGGTCGCAGATGGACATCATGCCCAGCGTGTCCCCGTGATATCCTCCCCGGAAGGACAGGATTTTCGTCCGACCCATGGTTCCGCGGTTGATGTGGTACTGCACCGCCATCTTGATCGCGACTTCCATCGCGACCGATCCGGAATCGGTGAAGAACACCCGCTCCAGATCGCCCGGCAGCATCGCCGCCAGCCGCGCGGCCAAGCGGATGGCGGGTTCATGCACCATCCCGCCGAACATCACATGCGGCATCTGCCCCGCCTGCCGGACCAGCGCTTCATGAATATGCGGATGGCTGTAACCATGGCAGGCCGTCCACCAGGCCGCCACGCCGTCCACGAGTTCGCGACCGTCGGCAAGCGTGATCCGGCTACCGGATGTGCTCACGGCTTCCACGGGGAAAGGCGCGGTCTGCATCTGGGTGTAGGGCAGCCACAGATGAGGCAGGTCAGCGGCGGTATGAGGGGCGGAAGGAGCGTTGCGAGACATGGTTTGCGTTTTCCCGCATGGCTTGGGGTGAGTCCATCCCCCTGTCCCCTGTGGCGGCTTGGGGAAGGGGCAGGATCGTTCCGCAGACGGCATGCCGTATCATAAAAAGGTCACGTTCCATTAGGCAACGATGTGGCATGAGCCCCGTTAGTGACGCGTTCCGGATCGATGGAGCCCTGAGGAGGGGCTCGTGAGGAACGTGGAAACATTCTGTGCTCCCGACGCGGGAGTCATGACGAGGTTGAAGACCAATGCTGAGTTCCAAGGTCATTCATGTCGATGGCGTCTTTCTGGGGACAGCCATTATGAGTGGAAGCCTGAACACCCTGCGTTTCTATGCCACCCATGAGAGCGTCCGTGCCCTGCACAATGCCTGCATGCCGGATTTCGGTGCGCTTTATGCCCAGGTCAGAAGCCTGTTCAACCGCAGCCGCCTGCTGGCGCCGCAGGTCGCCTGACCCGCCTACCCTGACTCTTTTTCCTGCGGCTCATCACGTGCCACAGAAGGTGTTTGCTACTCTTTCATGCGGTGCGGGAGGAATCTCCAGTCCATCCGCCGCATCCTCAAATGGTCGCGACAGTGCCTCTATCAGGCGATGGAACGGGGCGTAATCGCCTGCCACCGCGGACTGGATCATCTCTTCGATGCGGTGATTGCGCGGAATGATGCGGGGATTCGTGGCCTGCATGTCCGTGTAACAGGCTTCGGCCGATCGTTCTTCCCGCTCCAGCCGCGCCCGCCAGTCCACGATCCAGTTTTCAATCCCCGAGCCCGGCCCGAACAGCGAGACGACATCATCGGTCTGTCCTGTGCGAACCACGTCGCCAAGCCGTCGGAATGTCAGCGTAAAATCCGCATCTCCGCGATGCATGGCCGTCAGCAGACGCCCCGCCAGCCGGGCATCTCCGTTCTCTTCCTGCGCGAGGCCCAGCTTGCGGCGCCAGCCGCCGAGATAGGTTTCGTTGAACACGGCATCAAAACGCATCAGCGCGCTCTTGGCCTGTTCGATCGCCTTCTCGCGATCGGTGTCGAGCAGCGGCAGCAGCGTTTCCCCCAGCCGTCCGAGGTTCCACAGCGCCATGTCGGGCTGGTTTCCATAGGCATAGCGGCCGTTCTGGTCGATGAAGCTGAAGACCTTCGCCGGGTCATAGGCGTCCAGAAATGCACAGGGACCGAAATCGATGGTCTCGCCCGCGATGGACATGTTGTCCGTGTTCATGACGCCGTGAATGAAGCCGACCAGCATCCAGCGCGCCACCAGATCGGCCTGCCGCGCGGTCACGGCTTCCAGCAGCGCCAGATAGGGATTTTCGGCATCCGCCACTTCCGGATACAGCCGCCCGATCACATGATCCGCAAGAATACGAACCCCTTCAATATCGCCCTGTGACGCGAAGTACTGGAAGGTCCCGACCCGTACATGACTGGAGGCGACCCGCACGATGACGCCACCGGGCTGCATCGTCTCGCGGGCGACGCTCTCGCCCGTCGTCAGGGCAGCGAGCGCGCGCGTTGTGGGAATGCTGAGCGCATGCATGGCTTCACTGACCACATATTCGCGCAGAACCGGCCCCAGAGCCGCGCGCCCGTCTCCACGGCGGGAAAACGGCGTCGGCCCGGAGCCTTTGAGATGAATGTCCCGCAAACGTCCCGACTGGTCCGTCACTTCACCCACCAGCATCGCGCGTCCGTCCCCGAGGCTCGGGACGAAATGCCCGAACTGGTGCCCGGCATAGGCCATGGCGACGGGTGCGGCGCCGTCCGGACGGCTGCCCTGGCTCAGAAACGCAATCCCCGCCGGGCTGCGCAGCCAGTCCGGGTCCATCCCGAGTTCCCGCGCCAGAGGCTCGTTTAGCGCCAGGATCTGCGGCTTGCGAAACGGCGTCGGGGTGAGGGGCACGGAGAAACGTTCGGGCAGGGAGGCGTAGATGCGGGAAAGCTGCATCGGGGATCCAATCAGGACTGATATAGTCTGTCTTTAGATGGGCCAGAGAGCCGCAAAAGGGAAGGGCCGCCCCCTGTTTCCGGAGTCAGCTTCTGGCGTCATCAGGAAAACAGTGTCTCTTCAGAAGGCCGGTCAGCCATTCGGTGAAGACCTCCAGCCGCCGGGAGAGATGCGTCCGGTGCGGGTATAGCAGCGTCATCGGAAGCGGGGCCGGACGCCATTGCGGCATGACGTCCACGAGTTCGCCACGCTGGAGATGGGGGAGCACATCATAGGCGGGAAGCTGCGCCAGCCCGAGCCCCGCCAGACAGCAAGCCACAGCTCCTTCCGCACTGTTGACCGTGACGCGTCCCCGAAGCGGATGGCTGTCTTCGCGGCCGTCACGCTCCCATTCCCACTCCTCGATGCGACCCGTTGTGGGGGAGGCGTAAAGCACGGCCTGATGGTTCGACAGATCAGTCAGAGTCTGCGGGGTGCCGTGCTGCACCAGATAAGACGGACTTGCGACGTTGAAGACCGGCAGCAGGCCAAGTTTTCGCCCGATCAGGCTCGAATCCTGCAAAGGCCCCACACGCAGGACGCAGTCTGTACCGTCTTCGGCCAGATTGATGCTGCGATCCGTCATGCCAAGCTCGATGTCCAGTCCCGGATAGCGATCCAGAAACTCGGGCAGGGCGGGGGCCACGATCAGCCGCCCAATCCGGCTGGGGAGATTGACCTTCACATGCCCCCGCGTCTCGGTGCTGTGGAGCCGGAACTGGTTTTCCGCTTCCTCGAAATCGCCCAGCAGGCGCAGGGCGGTCTGCTGGAACATGCGTCCATCGTCCGTCAGCCGAACGGATCGGGTCGTGCGGGCCAGCAGCCGGGTGCCGAGCCGGTTTTCCAACTCCTGCACGGACGTCGAGACCGTGGAGCGGGGCATCTGGAGCGTATCGGCCGCATGCGTGAAGCTGCCGCTTTCCGCGATACGGATGAAAATGCGGAGCAGGTCGATGCGGTCCATAGAGTTCTCCCGTCAATCTGTTCGGTTATCCTGACAGATGATGTCAGAATTTCACGCTTTTTCCGGAAGTTTCGACAAATCATAGTCGCTGTCATCATCCATACAGCGCGAGGACAGCCTCTCATGGCCGATCACAGCATCAAGGGAAAAACCGCTCTCATCACGGGCGGCGCCAAAAATCTCGGGGGCCTGATTGCGCGCGATCTCGCCGCACAGGGCGCAGCGGCCATTGCCATTCACTATAACAGTGCCGCCACGCGCGCGGATGCCGAGGCTACTGTCGCGGCTCTGAAAGCCCAAGGTGTACGGGCGCAGGCTTTTCAGGGGGACCTGACAACGGCGGCGGCGAATGAAAAGCTGTTCACCGACGTCGTTGCAGCATTGGGAAAGCCGGATATCGCCATCAACACGGCCGGAAAGGTTCTCAAGAAGCCGATCCTTGAGACGTCCGAGGCCGAGTATGACGAGATGTTCGCGGTCAACACGAAGGCTGCCTATTTTTTCATCAAGGAAGCCGGGCGTCACCTGAATGACAACGGCAAGCTCCTGACCATCGTAACGTCCCTGCTTGGGGCCTATACGCCGTTCTATTCGACTTATGCTGGCTCCAAGGCTGCCGTCGAGCATGTCACGCGTGCAGCCTCGAAGGAATTCGGCGCACGGGGGATTTCCGTCAATGCCATCGGCCCGGGCCCGATGGATACGCCGTTCTTTTATGGGCAGGAGGCTCCGGAAGCCGTGGCTTATCACAGGACTGCCGCAGCCCTGTCGTCCCTGAGCAAAACAGGCCTGACTGATATCGAGGATATTGTCCCCATTATCCGATGCCTGGTTTCGGACGGCTGGTGGATGACCGGCCAGACCATTCTCGTCAATGGCGGCTATACGACGAAGTAACGGTCTTTCTGGCGTACCGCAGAAGGCTGGCAGCTTTCCAAAAGCCGGAACCGCCGCGACGAAGATGGAAAAGACAAAAACGTCAGGCCGGGAATAACAGGACATGGGAGATGGCTTTTCTGCTCATGTTCCGTGTTTTTAATAAAACGCCCTTGTGATGAGGGCGTCTATGCTTGAAGCCGTTAATGAGTTTTTGATCTCTGTGGACTATGCGGACGCGAGGTATTTTTCAGTTCCTGCCTGCAGGGGTGGTGACGGAAAAGCGAGTCTTCTCTATTCATGAGAAGATGAACTGGCGTTCCTGCCTTTGGTGCCGCCCTTTGGTCCGCCCTGGCGCGACAACAGCATAGAGGACATTTCGTGGAGCATACCCAGAGCTTGTCAGGCCCCGGCGGAAGAGTCAGTCCGACCGTTATCCGGCTTTACGCTGTCCTGGCCGCAGCCCGTTATCACGGTCTGGAACTGGATATCCGCGATTTTGCGGCGGAACCAGGTGAGGATTCGCCCTCTCCCGCGACCCTTGCGAGATGGCTGAACGAGCAGGGAGCCGTCGCCAAGGGCATGCGCCTGCGGTGGCGGTATCTCGTCAAGATCCGTAATGCTCCGCCAGTTGTCCTGATGTTCAAGGACGGGTCGGCCGGTCTGATGGTGCGTGCCGACGCCGAAAAGGGCGTGGTTTGGCTCCGTGATCCGATGGGTGGCGACGGTGACGCCCCGGTTCCTGTCGACGAGCTGCGCCTCATGCAGGTCTGGACCGGGGATGTTCTGCTGGTCAAACGCCGGCGTGACGAATCCGAATCCGATGCCAAGTTCGACCTGCTCTGGTTCGCGAAGATGGTGCTTCGCGAGAAGAAGGTGATGCGGGATATCGCCTTTGCGTCGCTGATCCTCAGTATCCTTCAGATTTTTCCTGCCCTGATTGTCATGCAGGTCGTCGACCGGGTGGTGAATTACCACTCCATGGCGACGCTGATTTCCCTGACCGGCTTCGTCATCATCCTGTCGTTCTACGAAATCCTGCTGACCTATGCCCGGCGCGAGCTCTCCCTGATCCTGTCCACCCGACTGGACGCCCGTATCTCGCTGCATGCTTTCAACAGGCTGCTCGCCCTTCCGCTCGAGTTCTACGAGCGTGAACAGACGGGTGAGATCCTTGGACGCTTCATGGCCGTCTTCAAGGTCAGGGACTTCCTGACCGGACAGCTGATGAGCACCCTGCTGGATCTCTTTACCCTGATCGTGATCCTGCCAGTCCTGTTCGTGATGAGCCCGACTCTCGCATGGATGACGCTGGCCGGGGCCGGGTGTATTGGCCTGATCGTGGTGATGTTCCTGCCCTCGGTCACGCGTGTGATCGGGCGGCAGGTTCTCGCGGAAATGAAGCGTGGCTCCATTCTCTACGAGACGGTCGCCGGTATCCGGACGGTCAAGACGCTGGCTCTGGAATCGACCCGGCGCGAGATGTGGGACGAGCGCACGGCAGATGTGGTGCGCTGGAAACTGGCCGCCGGTCGCATGGCCAGTTGGCCACAGATTCTGGTCATGCCGTTCGAAATCTTCATCAACCGGGGCATCATTCTGGTTGGTGCCTATCTGATCCTGACGAATTCCAGTTCCATGCAGTCCGGCGCGCTCATGGGCTTCATGATGCTCGGTGGGCGTGTCGCCAGCCCGCTGGTCAACCTCGCCAAGCTGATGGAAGCGTTCAACGAGGTCAGTGTCTCCCTGAGCGAAGCTGGCATGGTGCTGAACCAGCCGACGGAAACCAAGGCGCTGACGACGGGAATGCGTCCTGTCGTCAAGGGCGCGCTGTCATTCAACCATGTTGATTTCTGCTATCCCGGCTCGACCACCAAGGCGCTCAACGACGTCACGTTCGATATTCCGGCCGGAACGATGCTGGGTCTCGTGGGGCGCTCCGGGTCCGGTAAATCGACGATCACCCGTCTTCTTCAGGGCGTCAGCCGTAACTATACGGGGTATCTGCGTCTCGATGGCGTGGATCTGCGCGAAATCAACCTGACCCATCTGCGCCGTTCCTTTGGTGTGGTGCTTCAGGACAACTTCCTGTTCCGGGGGACGATCCGTGACAACATCACGGCGGGACGCCCGGGACTGACGATCGATGATGCAATCCGGGCCGCGCGTCTTGCCGGTGCGGAAGAGTTCATCGAACGTATGCCTGCCGGTTACGATACGTGGATCGAAGAAGGTTCGACCAATATCTCGGGTGGACAGCGGCAGCGCCTTGCCATTGCCCGTGCCGTGATCAGCGATCCGAAGCTGATGATCCTCGATGAAGCGACGTCGGCTCTGGATCCGGAGTCCGAAGCGCTGGTTAACGCCAATCTGCAGCGGATCGGCAAGGGGCGGACGATGGTGATCGTTTCGCATCGTCTGTCTTCCCTTGTGAACTGTCATCAGATCGCCGTCATGGATCAGGGCAAGCTGATCGATATTGCCCCCCATCGGGTCCTGCTGGAGCGTTGTGAAATCTACCGCATGCTCTGGTTGCAGCAGAATCGTCACATGACAGCCAACGACGTTCCCGGCGCTGCCGGACAACTGACGGAAGGAGAATAATCATGAGCTCTTCCGACATGATTCCGAAGGACGACCGGGCATCTTCCCAGTCCGATGAAGACTTCAACCAGCATGTTCCACGGACGGCGACCGATCCTTTCGCGCCCGACGATATGCCACTGGCACTCCTTGAGTTCCACTCGCCCACCGCAGGTCTGGTCAATCTCCCGGCCACGCCAGCCGCGCGTTATATTATTTTGCTGATTGGCGGTCTGGTTGTGGCCTGTCTCGCGGCCATGGCACTCTTTCCGATCAATCGTGTTGTCTCGACGCCGGGTCGGCTGATTTCGACGCAGCCGACCATTGTTGTGCAGCCGCTTGAAACGGCGATCATCCGCTCCATTGATGTTCATGTCGGCGATTTCGTGAAGAAGGGTGATGTGCTTGCTCATCTCGACCCGACCATCACCGAGGCCGACATCACGAACATGCGTCTGCAGCGGGATGCGTATCAGGCGGAATATGACCGTCTGAAAGCAGAGGCTTCGGGGCAGGACTATCACGTCAACCTGAACGATCCTGCTTCGGTCGAGCAGGGTGCCGCCTTCATGCGCCGCAAGACCGAATATCAGGCGCATGTCGAGAATTACGAACAGCAGATCGCGGGTCTTGAAAGCGATATTCAGGGCTATAGGGCAAATGCAGCCATGTATGGCAGCAAGATGCGCGTCGCTTCCGAGGTTCTGCAGATGCGTCAGAGGGAACAGGCTGATCAGGTTGGCTCCCGTCTTTCGACCCTTGGTGCCCAGACCGAGTTGATGGAAGCGGAGCGGGCAGAGATATCTGCCCAGCAGAGCGCCAATTCCGCCGACAAGAAGCTGGCCGCCATGAAGGCAGAGCGTGACGGATATATCGGGACCTGGCAGGCCAAGATCTATTCGGATCTGACTGAAGCCGGGCACCATCTGGCGGAATATCGCAGTTCCTTTGAAAAGGCGCGCCTGCGTCAGGATCTGGTTCTGCTGCGCGCACCCGAAGACGGCATTGTGCTTACCATTGCACAGGGGTCTGTCGGCTCCGTCCTGCAGTCCGCCGGGCAGTTCATCACCCTTGTTCCCACGGGCTTTGGCCTCGAAATGGAAGCCGTCATGCGTTCGCAGGATGTGGGTTTCGTTCAGGTCGGAGACCATGCGCTCCTGAAGTTCGCGACCTTCCCTTACGACCAGTATGGTGGGGCAGAGGCTACGGTTCGCGTCATCAGTGCGGATGCCTTCACGCCATCATCGCAGAATGGCGGCGGAGGAGGAGGCGCGCATGCTCCGGCCGACGACCCCACCGCTTCAGGCGTCTATCGTGTCCGGCTGCGGATCGACCGTTATACCCTTCACGGTCAGCCCTCGTTCTTCCATCCGATGCCAGGCATGTCCGTGTCGGCAGATATCGATGTCGGAAAGCGGACTGTCATGCAGTATCTGTTCAACAAGATTACGCCTGCGCTCACCAATGGCATGAGGGAGCCATAAGAAAAGTATGGAGCGTCCCTAGAAGCGCTCAAAGGAACGCCCGGCGCATGCCGGGCGTTTTCGTATGACAGTTATTCAGGACCCGTGTCGCTCATGTCGTTCAAACGTCGCCTTTCTTCTCTTTTTTCCTCTGAGGGAAAGCTGGAATATGCGATCCACCTGACGGACACCGGGCGTGCCGTTAAGGGATTTGCTCTTCTCAGCCGCCTTGCCGCAGCAGGGGACGCAGAGGCATCGTTCCGGGTAGGACGTGCCTATCTGGACGGACTTGGTGTGCCTCCCAGTCTTGAGGAGGGTGCCCGATGGATCTATCTGGCTGCTCAGGCTGGCCATATCGAAGCGGCCTTTGTGCTGGCAACGCTTTACACGGTCGGGCTGCCGGAAGGATTTGAAATCCGGACGTCCGGTGAAGGGCTGGACCTCTCCCATACGCCTCAGGTGGGGCCAAGGCATCCGGATTTCCATCTTGGGCTGCGCTGGGCCAAAATCGCTGCGGAAGCCGGATCGCCGGATGCGCAGGCCCTTCTGGGATATATTCTGACAAACGGCCCCGCGGACCTGCGGGATCTGCCTCAGGCCCGGTCATGGTATGACCGTTCCGCAGCGGCAGGATGCTCCCAGGGTCATCTCGGGGTGGCACTTGCCATCCTGCAGGATGCCAGCACGGGCGAGGAGCTGTCATCCGCGGCCCGGCACCTGCTGGAGGCGGCGAAAGGCGGTCTTGGCACTGCTTTTGACATCCTTGGGCGGATGTATGAGTCGGGCTCGGGCGTGCCACGGGATCTCGGGAAAGCTGCCAGCTATTTTCATGAGGCCGCAGAGCGCAATATCGTAACGGCGCAGGCTCGTTATGGGCTGATGCTGCTGGACGGGACTGGTACGCCCCGGCATTATGGCCGGGCCGAAACCTGGCTCAAGCGGGCCGCGACGAATGGCGACACGCAGTCCGCGGCCCTGCTCGGGGATCTGTGTGCCAATGGTGGCGATCTGCCGCCCAATCTTGTCGAAGCAGCCAAATGGTACCGTCTGGCAGCGGAACAGAAACATGCCGGTGCTGCCCGCGCGCTTGGACTGCTCTATCTGACGGGCAGTGGTGTCCATCAGGATCCCGATGTTGCCGCGCACTGGTTCAAGGTTGCTTCGGAAGCGGGTGATGCGCATGCGGATGCGGATTTCGGAAACCTGATTCTTGCGGGTGCCGCCGCAACGCCGGATGAAAAACAGGCTCTTCATGCCCGGTTTGAAAAAGCCGCCGAAAAGGGTGATCTGGTCGGGGCCTATAACCTTGGCGTGTGTTTTGCCGAAGGCGTGACCGTCACGCAGGACGGACGTGAAGCGGCCCGCTGGATGCAGAAAGCTGCCGATGGCGTCGTCAACGCCCAGTACTGGTATGGCAGGATGCTGCTTGAGGGGCGGGGCGTGCAGCCCGATCCCACGCAGGCGCTCTACTGGATGGAAAAGGCTGCCGATGCGGGCATGGCCGAGGCACAGGTGACCGTGGCGGGGCTGCTTGTGGAGGGAAGCATCAACGGGCGTCAGGATCATGAGAAAGCCCTGTCGCTGTACCGGAACGCGGCCGAGAGTGGCAATGTGGATGCCATGTTCTCGCTCGCCGCGATGTACGGGGGTGGACATGACGTGCCCGAGAACCGTCCTCAGGCGCAGATGTGGTTCCGCAAGGCAGCCCAGCGCGGGAATGGCCTCGCCCAGATGATGCTCGGGCGCTATCTGGTGCGTGGACTGGCGGGTGTCACCGATCCGGTGGAAGGCCGTATCTGGCTGGAGCGTGCGAAAACCCAGAATATCAAAGACGCTGAAGTGGAGCTTGCCCTTCTGGACGAGGCGCAGCTGGATGATGATGACTGACCTCCGTGTCTTCTGATCGTTCCTCCTCCAGTTCGAAGACATCCAGCGCGGCCTATGCGGGGTTCGGCCGGGGCGTCAGCGACGAGGACCGTGCCCTGTGGCGTGAGACCATGAGCCGCCGGGCTCAGGAGGCCTTTTCGAGAGGGCAGGCGGCCCTTCAGGGCGGCAACATATCGCTGGGTCTGTTCTGGCTCGAACGGGCCGAGCGGATGTCGCGGCATAACCCTAATCTGAAATGGTCTGTCGGACTGGCCTGTTTCTCTGCGGGCAGGCTGACGGACTGTCTGGTTCGCATGGTGGATCTGCGGCAGGATTTCGGACTGCGGGAAGCCGCGTTTCTCGAAGTCGTCTGTCTTGCGCGGCTGCAGTGCATGGAGGACGCCACGAACCGGATGCAGGCGGCCCTATCCGCGTTTCATGCAACGCCGGAAACCTACCCTCTGGCGGAGCAGATCGCTGCTGCTGCGGGATTGCCGGGATGGATGACGGCGTCCAATGCGGGCACGGTCCATATCGGGACGTCCCGACCGGCGCGACTGTTTCTGGACGGACAGGAAATTGCGCGAGGCCTCACGGGCGGCCCTCATGACCTTCCGTCAGGCTGGCGTTCGGCAAGGCATCTGGCGGTTCGTGTCGGGCAGCGGCATGTTCTGGGCAGTCCGCTCGATATTGCCGCGCTGACCCGCTGCGAATCTTTCGTCGAAGCAGCAGCGGACGGTCTGAGGGGCTGGATCTGGATGCCGGCCGAACCTGAACATGTTCCGCTGGTTACCCTGTGGGATGGGTCCGTCATCCGGGCCGAAGCTTTCGCGCAGGACGTGGACAGTGACGTCCCCCTGGCGCGCTACCGGGTGTTTCATGTTCCCGCGGATGACTATTTCCAAAGCGATGACGGCCCGCTTGATCTGCGGAATGAAAACGGGCGTCTCCTGACGGGCGCGCCTGTTGATACTCTGGTGGGGAAACTGGTTTCCGGACAGAGAAGGGGCCTGCCAGCGCGGTTACGCCCTGTGAAAGTCCAGCCGCGCAGGACCCGTCCGCGCCACGCGCGCCAGAGCCCCGGCTGTGCGGTCGTGATCCCGGTCTATGCCGATCGGCCCCGGACCATGGCGTGCCTGCGGAGCGTTCTGGCCACATGTCCGGCGGATGTGCCGGTGATTGTCGTGGATGACGCGACGCCTGATCCGTCTCTCGCACAGGCGCTCGACCGGCTCGCGGATGACGGCTGCATCATCCTGATCCGTCATGACCAGAACCGTGGCTTTCCGGTCTCGGCCAATGACGGCATGCGTGCGGCGTACGGCCGGGATATCCTGCTGCTCAACAGCGATACGCTTGTTCCTGCGGGCTGGGTCGAGCGTTTGCGTGGAAGACTGGCTTTTTCGGATGTTGGTACGGTCACGCCGTTTTCCAACGATGCGACCATTCTGTCCTATCCTTCCACGGAGCGTTCCAACCCGGTTCCGTCCCTTGCGGAAATGCGTGCGCTGGACCGGTTGTGCCGGACCAATGCCCCCGTGAGCGAGATCGACTTGCCAACGGCCCATGGGTTCTGCATGGCGATTTCTGCGGACTGCCTGGCCCAGACGGGTCTGTTCCGCGAAGACCTGTTCGCGCAGGGCTATGGGGAGGAGAACGATTTCTGCCTCCGCGCCACGGCGAATGGCTTCCGGCATCTGGCTGCACCGGAACTTTACGTCGCCCATGTCGGATCCGCGTCATTCGGAGCAGCCCGAAGCTCGCTCGGCGCGCGGAATCTGAACATCCTCAACGCCCTGCATCCGGGCTATCATGACCTTGTGGCGCGTTTTATTGCGGCCGATCCTCTCCATGAAACGCGCCGCCAACTGGATGCCGCGCGACTGATCCATCGGGGCGCGGGGCGGCCTGCCATTCTCATGGTGCAGCATGATGCTGGTGGCGGCGTCGGGCGTGTCGTGCGCGAGCGATCGAAGGCTTTTGAGGGTGAAGGCATGCTGACCCTCGCGCTTCGTCCCCATGAAAATGGCTGCCTGCTCGAATATGCTTTGGACGGAAAGCGCTTTCCCAACCTGAAATACCGTCTTCCGGATGAGCTGCCGAACCTGCTGGACCTGCTCGGCAGCCTGCGTGTGCAGACGGTTGAATGGCACCATCTGATCGGCCATGCGCCCTGCATTCGGACCCTGCACGAGGCGCTGGGCGTTCCGTATGACGTCTTCATTCATGACCATGTCTGGTTCTGTCCGCGCATTTCGCTTTGCGATGGAGCGGGGCGTTACTGCGGGGAACCGGACCCGGCGGGATGTGAACTTTGTGTTGCACGCTGGGGGAGCTATCTCGGCGAAGACCTCACGATTCCCGAGCTTCTGGCGCGCTCCGCCGGGGAGTTGTCCGGTGCGCGCAGGCTCATGGCCCCTTCGGAGGATACGGTCCGGCGGATCTGCCGGCATTTCCCCGGCCTGACCATCGAGGCCATGCCGCTCGAGGATGACTCGGCGCTTCAGGCAGGGATCGTGCCCAACCGTCGCGCGGCGTACGGGCAGCCGCTCAGGGTCTGTGTGGTGGGGGGAATCAGCCAGTGGAAGGGCTATGATGTCC
This sequence comes from uncultured Gluconobacter sp., assembly GCA_937880175.1. Taxonomy (GTDB): domain Bacteria; phylum Pseudomonadota; class Alphaproteobacteria; order Acetobacterales; family Acetobacteraceae; genus Gluconobacter. Next base: position 7,641 of record CALFLO010000014.1, on the reverse strand, counting down.
TGCTGGCGCTGGCGGACGAAATCCAGACCCATCGCCTGCCGATCGTGCTGTCCCTGGTGGGCCATACGCATGACGACGATGCCCTGATCTCCCGTGGGGTCCGGGTTACGGGTGAATATCGCGAGGACGAGGTTCAGGACCTGATCCGCCAGCAGCAGCCGGATGTAGGCCTCATCCCCTCCATTGCGCCCGAAACATGGTGCTACGCTCTGGGGCAGGTCTGGCGGGGGGGGCTTGAGGCAGTCTGTTTTGATCTGGGCGCGCAGGGCGAACGGGTCAGGAAAGGCATAACCGGGCTTGCTGTCCCGCTGGGGGTGGCACCGTCGCAGCTTGCCATGATTCTGATGCGGCGATGGGGTGCATCCTGATGACGGGTGATTTACCTTTTTTATCGAAACAGGCCACTATAATGCCGAAACAGAAGCCGGTATTTGTAGAAGCTGTTGCAACGCATCGTGGGAATGTTGCTCATGACTGCACGGTCCACTCGTGACAGTTTATGAAACATGCCGGTATTATTGCCCGCAAGAACGGACGCAATTGGGAGTAGGGAATGTCTAACGCCGCCGAAGCATCGCGACAGAACCGGGTCATCGACCTCAAGGCCGGTGCGCATATGATGGTGCTGGATGCAGGAATATTCTGCATTTTCCATGCTGCCGGTCAGGCGCCTGCCGGTCCCGCCGGTCTGCCGGGAGTCAGGATTTCGCGCGCTCCCGGGACACCCCCCGGGATCGTGACAGTCAGCACGTTCGAGGAAGATGGCTGGATTGGCGGCTCGAACGGCGCGGCTCTGGTTCGTGTATTGCGTGGTCCGGCCGCGGTTCTCGTGACGACCTATCAGGAGCCCGGCAGCCCCCATGCGGCTCCGCGTCTGCAGGTTGCCCAGCTCGCGGGCCCCGTCTCCTCGGGACAGGCAGTTGCGGCGGCTCAGGCTGTCGCTCAGCCGCCAGCCCCGGCTCCTGCTGAGGCCGAGGCTCCGGAAGCTGTTGAAGAAACAGTTGCAAAGGATATTTCCGCTCATATTCAGCGTCGCGGCGATGTCACGACCGGTGTCGGACACTGGATGGGCGTTCCCGGAAGCCAGAGCTGGATCGAAGGGTTCAGCATCGCTCCCGAAACAGGCGTTCCGGCTGCGGATCTCGAATATCAGGCGGTTCTCGGCAAGGGCTGGCTCTCTCCCTGGGCTGAAGGTGGCCAGTATTGTGGCTCACGCGGCATGGCGCTCCCGATTCTGGGGCTGCGCGTCCGCCTCAAGGGCAAGTCCGCCGAGACGCTCAAGATCCGTCTGACGGCAACATTCACAGACGGCACGCGTCTTGGCCCTGTGGACGGTTCCGAAGCGCTGGAAGCCGAAAGCCTGGCACCGCTGGAGGCTTTCCTGTTGGAGATCGTGCCTGAGGGTGAAGAAATCGTAGTTCCCAAGTCCGCTCCTGAAGTGGCCTCCAAAACTGCGGCGCCTAAAGCGGCTCCCAAGGCTCCAGCAAAGCCCCGCGCTCCGAAAGCGGCGGAAACGTCAGCCAAGGCGGCTACCCCCAGAAAGCGCAAGTCTACCCCGGCATCCTGAACTGTCGCCTATGCCTGACTGAGTGGCTGGAGAGGGAACTTTCCTTCTCCGGCCGTCTTTGAAAACTGCTGCCATCTGCTGTCCTCTCCGTGCGCGAACAGGAAACCGCAGAGGCGTCCTGTCGCCCCGGAGAAGACGTGCGTTACCTATTCGTCCATCAGAATTTCCCAGGGCAGTTCCTGCATTTCGTCCGTCACCTTCTGGCGCAGGGTCATGAGATCGTCTTTATCTCCGAGGCGAACAACAATCATATTCCCGGTGTCCGGCGTGCCATTTACCGTGTGGCGCGCCTGCCTTCGATGGAGACCCATCCCAGTCTGAGGGAGTTCGAATACGGCCTGCTCCGTGCTGAAGCCGTCGCCACGGCTGCCCGGACGCTCAAGGGGCTGGGTTACGAGCCCGATATCATCATTGGCCATCACGGCTGGGGCGAACTGCTCAATCTGGGTGATGTGTTTCCGAACTGCCCGATCCTTGGTTATTTCGAGTTTTTCTACCACGCGGATCAGAACGACGTGGGTTTCGATCCAGAATTTCCGCCGTCACCGGAACTGGCCGCTTCCGTACGGGTCAAGAACTCCATCAATCTGCAGGCTCTTTGCCTTGCGAACGGATATGGTCAGTGTCCCACGCAGTTCCAGCTCGGAACCTATCCCGCCTGGGCGCAGGAAAAGATTTCCCTGTTACGCGAAGGCGTCAATCTGGAGCTCTGTTCTCCCGAGCCGCAGGCCAGACGCCGCAACCTTGTCATCAAGGATGTCCGGATCACGCCCAAAACGCCGCTCGTCACCTATGTGGCCCGTGACCTCGAACCCTATCGTGGGTTCCATGTCGTCATGCGCGCGCTTCCGCGCATTCTCGCCGAGCGCAAGGACGCGCATGTCATTCTCGTCGGCGGAGACAAGGTCAGCTATGGCACTCTGCCGCCGGATGGTGGAAGCTGGCGCGAGGTCATGCTCCGCGAGTTGGGAGACAGGCTGGATCTCGACCGCGTGCATTTCGTCGGCAAGGTCGAGTACGACGATTTCCGCGCCCTGCTGCGGCGTTCGGATGCCCATCTGTATCTGACCTATCCGTTCGTCGCTTCCTGGTCCCTGCGCGAAGCCATGGCGACAGGCTGTCCGATTATCGGAAGCGATACGGCTCCCGTTAGGGAATTCATTACGGATGACGTCACGGGCCGACTGGTGCCGTTTCTGGAGCCCGAAAAGATTGCCGAGGCCACGCTTGCGCTTCTCGATGATCGTCGGACGGCCCGTCGTCTGGGGCTGGAAGCGCGGCGTTACGCCGAGGCCACCCTCTGCCTGAACGACTATCTGGAACGTTATGACGATCTGGTCGAGCGGATCATAACGACGCACCGGTCCTGAATGTCAAAATCTTGGTGTTTGTCCGGGGGCTTGGTAGGGTCGGGCTTCCGGATTTTTCCGTCTTGCGGAACGGGAGATCGGCTGTGTTCCCGCTGGCAGGGGATCAGGCAGGATGAAGGCAGGTCAGAATGGCGGATGACGTCGTATCAGTTTTGAAAACCGCTCTGCGGCGCTGGGTTTGCAGGAAAGATGAATCGTCCCATCCGGCACTGCTGGCGGATCCGGACATTCACGCTCTCGCCGCAGCCACGCAGGCGGGGATGTCCGAGCCTGCGTCCGCGGACGGTGAGCGGGAATGGGGTAATCTGCGGGAGCTGACCAAAAAGTGGCTGGTTCAGCAGAAGCCGGGTGTTGAGCCGGGGCCGTTACAGACCCATGATTTCGAGCATCTGGCGGCGCTGATATCACCAAAAAGTCCGGATATGGAGCCGTCTCACCCTGTCGGCGGCCCTGCCGTGTTAGAAGAGGCCCCGAAGACCGATGCGCCTCTTCCGACAGAGGCGGAGATCTGGACGCATGAAGCCCCGGCACTTGTTTTCGCCCGCGAGCATCTGGAACGCTGTCTCTAGAAAAGCAGAACGCCCCGCAGAAGATCTGCGGGGCGTCTGAGACTTCAGATGGAGCTGGGGTGATCAGCCACGGCTTCCCTTGTGGTCGCCATCGCGCATCTGGCCGGTCGGTTCCTGAACATGAGCTTCGAGGAACCAGAGATGCTTATCGAGACCACGGGAGACTTCCGTGAAGACGTCCGCCGTATCGTCGTCGCCAGCTTCGTCCGTCACCTTGATGGACTCACGCATGTTGTTGGCAACCGTCGCATAACGGTCGATCAGCGCCGCCAGATGGTCGGCCACGCGGTAGATGTTGTTCGGATAAGGCGTGCAGGCGCTGTTCTTGGACACGTCCTGCACGGTTCCCAGAGCCGTGCCGCCAAGCTGGACAGCCCGTTCGGCAACTGTATCCGAAAAACCGTCGATGCTGGAGCGAAAGCCGTCGAGCATTTCGTGAACGCCAATGAACTGCGGGCCCTTGAGGTTCCAGTGCGCCTGCTTGGTGATGAGCGCCAGATCGATCAGGTCTGAAAGACGGGCGTTCAGGGTCTCGATGGAAACATTCTTGGTATTGTCCGCCGTGTTGTTCTGCGTGATGTGGCGGTCGGTTCTGGAAACCATGGGAATACTCCTGAGCATCGGAATAAGACCCGAAGACGGGATTCAGGTCGTGAAAATGTTCTCGCGCCCCTCAGTGCTTCGGGGCCGTCGCTCATTCAAACGTGTCATCCGTGCCACGGTTGCCTTGTGGATTGCGGTTTGGGTTCTGCAATTTCGGGATCTGATACCGGCGGCAGTTTTTGGCGGTCTGTCTCGACCTTCGTCCGCGACGGTGACATAAATGTTTCATCCAGCGTCGTTCCTGTTCCGGTTGTTCTTCCATGACAGGACGGCTAATGCACTGATGTGGTGGCTGTAGCCGCCGGATAACGCCCGTTTTTCAAGTCAGAGCCCCTCACGCATGACCCTTGCCACAGCCACGCAGCCCAAAGAGGCCCGCGACAAGGCCGGTGTTTCCCGCAGTGGAAGCCGCCGCAGCGGGCCCGATACCGCATTCCATCTGCTGGTTGCCGCTTCGGCGCTGCTGGTTCTGGTGGTGCTGGGTGGTCTCGTGCTGCTTATGGGTGTGGGGGGAAGTCTGGCATTCCGGACGTTTGGGCTCGGATTTGCTTTCCATGACGTCTGGAACCCCGTCGCCGACCTTTACGGAGCCTGGGCGCCGCTGTTCGGCACGATCGTCAGTACGCTGATCGGTGTGGCCATTGCGCTCCCGCTGGCGTTCGGAACGGCATTCTGGCTAACGGCGATGGCGCCCCCGCGGATTGCCGCGATCGTTGGTACGGCCGTACAGCTTCTTGCCGCGGTGCCGTCCATCATTTTCGGTATGTGGGGCTTTTTTACGATCGTTCCCTTCATGGCCCGGACGGTCCAGCCTTTCCTGACCCATCATTTCAAGCATGTCCCGGGGATCAGATTCATCATTCATGGTGCGCCATTCGGCACGGGCCTCATGACGGCCGGTCTGGTGCTGGCGGTCATGATCGCACCTTTCATGACGGCCGTGATGCGCGACGTGTTTGCTGCCATGCCCGCCATGCTGCGTGAGAGCGCCTATGGTCTGGGGGCCACGCGCTGGGATGTGATGTGGAAGGTCGTGGTGCCCTGGTCGCGGACCGGCATGATCGGCGCGATCGTCCTTGGCATGGGGCGTGCGCTGGGTGAAACCATGGCCGTGACCTTCGTGATCGGAAACGTGACGGCTGTTGGCTGGTCGCTGTTTGCACCGCGCAGCACGGTTGCCTCCTTGATCGCCCTCCAGTTTCCGGAAAGCCCGGCTGGGTCGCTGCGCCTGTCAGCGCTGCTGGCACTGGGTTTCATCCTGATGCTTCTGTCTTTCGCCAGCCTGGCGCTTGCGCGGATGCTGCGGGGAGATACGAAATGAGCGAAACAGTCGTCTCCCCAACCGGCTGGAAGCCCAATCCCCGCGCCGCCCGCCGCCGCCGCGCCGACCATATCGCCACGGCTTTCGGTATGGTGATGGCCGGGATTCTCGTGCTGGTGCTCGCCTCCATCCTGTGGACGCTGCTGTCACGCGGTCTGTCCGGTCTGTCCGCCGCGGCGATCATGAAGCCGATGGGGCCGCCCGGTTCGTCTTCGGGGCTTGCGAATGCGATCGTGGGCAGTTTGATCCAGACCTTTCTGGCGCTGCTGATGGCAACGCCGCTTGGGCTTGGCTGCGGGATCTATCTTTCCGAATACGGGGCGGACACCAACAGGTTCGCGTCCTGCGTCCGGTTCGTCTCCGATGTGCTGATGTCGGTGCCGTCCATTCTGGTCGGTCTGTTCGTCTATCAGGTCATGGTGGCGCCGTTCGGGCACTTTTCCGCACTTGCCGGGTCTGTTGCACTGGCGATCCTGGCCGTGCCGATCATCGTGCGTACGACCGAAGACATGCTGCGGCTCGTCCCGACCTCCATGCGCGAGGCTGGTGCAGCTCTGGGTGCGACGCGCTGGCGGGTAACGCTTTCGCTGTGCCTGCGCTCCGCCAAGACGGGCGTTCTGACCGGTATTCTGCTTGCTCTGGCCCGTGTGAGTGGTGAGACGGCACCGCTGCTGTTCACGTCGCTCGGCAACCAGAACTGGTCTTTCAGCCTCAACCGGCCGATGGCGAGCCTGCCGGTGACGATCTACCAGTATGCCGGTGCATCCTATGAAGACTGGGTGCAGCTGGCCTGGGCCGGTGCGCTGCTGGTGACGATGGGTGTGCTGGCCATCAATATTGCTGTCCGCGTTTCGGCGCGACGCGGATGACCCCGGGAACAACGCAGGGGATGATACAGGATTCCATGATGACCGAGACTGATCCGCAGGCGGCGAAAAGCCCAGAAGTGGCGCTGGCTGTCCGCAACCTGAACTTCTACTACGGCGAAAACCACGCCCTGCACGACATCTCGGTGGATTTCCCGGCGCGGCGTGTCACGGCCATGATCGGGCCGAGCGGATGTGGCAAATCGACGCTGCTGCGGATCTTCAACCGCATGTACGACCTGTATCCCGGTCAGCGTGCGACGGGCGAGGTGATCTTTGACGGGCGCAACATTCTCGAACACGATCTTGATCTGAACATCCTGCGTGCCCGTGTGGGCATGGTGTTCCAGAAGCCGACGCCGTTCCCGATGTCCATCTATGACAACATCGCCTTTGGCGTGCGTCTGCATGAGAAGATGAACAAGGCGGACATGGACGCGCGTGTTCAGGACGTGCTGACGCGTGTGGCGCTGTGGAACGAGGTCCGTGACCGTCTGAACGCTCCGGCGTCCGGTCTGTCGGGTGGCCAGCAGCAGCGTCTGTGTATCGCCCGTTCGATTGCCACGCGGCCTGAAGTCCTGCTGCTCGACGAGCCGACTTCGGCGCTGGATCCGATCTCCACGGCGCGCATCGAGGAGCTTCTTGACGAACTCAAGGAAGAGTTCACGATCGCAATCGTGACACACAACATGCAGCAGGCTGCGCGTTGCGCGGATCAGGTGGCATTTTTCTACATGGGACGGCTGATCGAAGTGGACAGCGCGGACCGGATGTTCACCAATCCGAAGCAGCAGCAGACCCAGGACTACATCACGGGCAGGTTTGGATAACGCGTCATGGCTGACAGATCTCACATCGTCAAAAGCTACGAGCAGGAGCTGGGCCAGCTCCGGTCCATGATGGCGCAGATGGGCGGCATCGTGGAAAATCAGGTGGCCCTTGCGCTGTCCGCCATTGCGGACCGCAACGAGGAAGCCGCCGATGCCGCCGCACGGCAGGACCCGGAAGTGGACCAGCTCGAACGTGAGGTCGAGAGCCTCGCGATCCGCCTGCTGGCGCTTCGCAGCCCCATGGCGGGCGATCTGCGCGAAATCGTGGCGGCCCTGAAGATCACGGGCGATCTGGAGCGGATTGGCGATTACGCCTCCTCCATCGCACGCCGTTCGCTGCGGATCCGGATGCCGGAAAACCAGATCTCGCTTTCGGGTCTGCGCAGCATGGGCCGTCTGGTGCAGGAAAATTTGCGCCGTTCGATCGACGCGATCACGCAGCAGGACTCCAACCGCGCCATGGAAGTCTGGCATTCGGACCGTGCGGTGGACGAGTATTACACGGCGCTGTTCCG
>CALFLO010000013.1 GCA_937880175.1 uncultured Gluconobacter sp. | reverse complement strand
ATGTCTCGCATCCTGTCACGAAACCTCTACAAAAGAATGTGCCACTTTCCCGCATCCCTGACGTTCCTGTCGGGACGCGATCACATTTTCAGGAGTCTGTCATGCTGAACCTCGATCTGAGCGGCCGCACCGCCCTCGTCACCGGCTCGACCGGCGGGATCGGCCTTGCCATCGCCCGCAAGCTCGGCGAGGCAGGCGCCACAGTCATCATCAACGGCCGCAAGCAGGACAGCATCGACGGCGCGCTCGAAAAACTGGCCAAGGCCGTCCCGGGCGGTGCGTTCCGCAGCGTGGTCGCCGATGTCGGGACCCCCGAAGGCTGCAAGACGCTGTTCGAGGCCGAAAGCAGCGTGGATGTCCTCATCAACAACGCCGGAATTTTCGCACCGAACGATTTTTTCCAGACGACGGATGAAAGCTGGGAGCACCTGTTCGAGGTCAACCTGTTCTCCGGCGTACGCCTCTCCCGCGCCTATCTGCCGGGAATGAAGGAGCGCAACTGGGGACGTGTGCTGTTCATCGCCTCAGAATCCGCGCTGAACATTCCGGTCGAGATGGTCGATTACGGCGTCAGCAAGACGGCCATGCTGGGTCTGGCCCGCGGGCTGGCGAAGCTGATGGCGGGCACGAACGTGACGGTCAACTCGGTCCTCCCCGGCCCCACACTGTCCGAGGGTGTTGAGGACATGCTCAAGGCCCAGAACCCCGACAGCAGCCGCCCGGTCACGGAGCTGGCAGCGGAATTCGTGCAGAAGCACCGCCCGAGCAACATCCTGCGTCGCATGGCAACGGTCGATGAAGTCGCCAACCTTGTCGTCTATGCCGCCTCGCCTCTGGCCTCCGCCACGACGGGCGCGGCCCTGCGCGTCGATGGCGGCACCGTCGATACCATCTGATCGGAACGTCTGATCAGGCAGGCGGGGGCACGTTCCCCGCCAGTCGCTGCAAGGCGGTCCGGACGTCGGGTTCGACGGCCGGGTCGTTCCGCAGCGACAGGGCGACCGTCTGCGCAAGCGGAGCCGCGCCATCGCCCTTGCGGAACCATGCCCTCAGGAAAACCTGCAACCGCTTGCGGACCAGCGCGGGCGTAGCCTCCAGCGCGGCAGAATCGCGCAGTTCAATCACCCACATGCCCATCGCCATCGCGTTGAGATGCCGCGCCATATAGGTGAGCATCACGCCACGCGGAACGCCCTGACAGCTCCGCACGGCACGGACCATGCTGGCAGCATTGATCGCCAGCCACTGATGCACCGTCTGGCCGCCGCCGCGTGCAATCAGGCGAAGCTGCTGCTCGACCCAGGCCGAAGTCCGCCGCAGATGGCTATCCGCCCGGAAGGGAAACACCACGCCGAACGTGACGCGCGTGAAGATGACCGCCCCCAGAAAAGCACTCGCACCATTGAGAAATGATACCTCGTCATAGCGCATGAGGTTGGACGGCCCGATCAGGACGGGCAGGAACATGTTGAACGAAAACGCATGGTTCACGAGCTTCGGCGCGCGGGCGGCCAACCCGCCAATCACCATCGGGATCAGCAGAAGCAGCGCCAGATATTCGGGCGCCGTAACAGCAGGCACGACGAAAAACGCATAGATCCCCGCCACACCCGCACACCACACCGCCCCGCGATAAAATCCGGATGACGCCAGCGCAGGGATCTCGCGGGTCGCCAGCAGCCCGTAAACCAGCGCTACGAAGGACACGAAAGCCGGTCCAGACGGCCAGGCCGTCACCTCCCATAAAAGCCACGCCCCCATGATGCCGGTCGCAGCGCGCAATCCGTTCAGAACGGCTTCGAGCATATGGCGCGGAGAGCGCGTGCGGAACGTGAAACGGTCATGGGGCGGGGGCGCGATAATGGCCTGAATGTGATTCCGTGCGGCCTCAAGGTCCCGGTCCACATCAATGCCGGTCGCGCCGCCCTGCGCCCGGGCCAGAACGGCCAGCAGGCGCGCCAGAACCGCCCTTGCATGATCCGCGCTGCGCCGGGTGCCGGACCCCATTTCAAGAACATCGAACTCGATACGGGTATTGGCATCGACCAGTTCCGTCAGCAGACGGCCCTCGGTTTCCGGATCAAACCGCCCGGCCCGCAGCACATCCGCATGGGACGCCACCTTCGCCGTGACCTGCTGAAGCTTTCCGAGCAGCCGCGCGCGGGCTTCTTTCTGCACATTCGGCAGGAACAGGACCGCCAGACCCGCTTCGCAGACCGTGCCCAGCATGATGTACGTCCCGCGCGCCATGGCGACGTTGAACACGTCATCGGGCTGACTGATCGCGCCCGTCGCCACGATGGCGGACGTAAAACTGATGACCAGAAAGCCGTACCGGCGATACCCGTCCAGAAACGTCGCCCAGCCACAGCACAGCCCGATCCAGACCGCGAGTGCGATGAAAAACAGTCCGGCCTGCTGGGGGAATGCCGCGATCAGCGCCACGCCCATGCAGCCCCCGATGATCGTTCCCGCGAACCGCCAGCGCGCTTTGGACAGGCTCTCCCCACGCGAGGCCGTCGCCACGACCCAGACGGTCAGCGGCGCCCATTGCGGGCTGTCCAGCTCCATCCACATGGCAATCAGCAGGGACAGGATCGCCGCCACCGACGTACGGACCGCAAAGCCCAGATCCTTCGCGGACGGCGCAAACAGCCATCCCCAGCGTTCGGTCAGAAAATCCCGCAGTTCCGATCCGAATGTTGATCCCAATGCTCCGAGACCGGCCGCTCTCCCGCCCAAACCTGACACTCTTCCGCCCGAAAAACCGCACTCTGCGAAGAACGGGACGGCCCTGTCCAAGACATTGTCATGATTGCATCATAAGGCGGGCTTATGATGCAATCAGACAGTCAGGGCGTCTTCCAGAACAAGCTGCGTGGCCACTTCCCAGCTTCGGGACATCAGGGCCGTCTGCACCGGCTGTTTCAGGCGCACCAGACCAACACCGGGCGAAGGACATGACGCAAGCCGGCGGATCTGAAGCGGATTGGCGGGATCGCGCTGATCCGGCAGGGCCGCGACCGGCAGGATCGTCGCCAGCCGCCCGGCGAGCAACTCCCCATACAGCAGTTCGAGCGCATTGGTCTGAAGCAGGACGTTGGGTTTAACTCCGGCTTTGGCGAAACATTCATCCACGATCTGCCGTGTCCGCATGGAATGTCCCAGAAGGCCGAGCGGATGTTCAGCTGCATCCGCCCAGCTGAACGTCTTGCGCGATGGCAGCTCCATCCGCGAGCCCGCCACGAAAACATACTGCTCCGAATAAAGCTGGTGCGTCTCGAAACTGCCATCTGCGGGAACCTGATCCAGATAGATCAGCCCCATCTGAAGGCGTTGTTCGGTCAGATCATGCAGGATATCGGTATTGGCCGAGACCGTAAGTTCAATATGAAGCGCAGGCACGACCGCGCGCAGGCTTTCCATCAGCGGCGGCATGACCTGAATGGCAGGCGGAATGGTGCCGATCGAGAGCGTCCCGCCCGCGACCTCATGCGCGAAATCCGCTTCCTGACGCAGGCCATCCAGTGCCGCCACACTCTGCCGCGCCCAGGCCAGAACACGCTCCCCTTCCGGTGTCAGCCCCAGAACACGCCGGTTACGCCGCACGATGGGCACGCCCAGTTCATGCTCAAGCTGACGGATCGCCATCGACAGTGCGGGCTGCGACACGTTGCAGTGCTCCGCCGCCCGGGAAAAATGCCGGTACTGGTCGAGAGCGATGAGATAGGTCAGCTGACGCAGGAACACGAGGGCTTGTCCATGAACACAGAAAGGGTAGGAAGTGTGTCGCCCTGATCCCGCGCTGGCAATCCGTCAGGCTGCACGGAACAGCAATCCCGCCGCCAGATCTGTGGCCCGATTGCATCAGAACAGAAAATCCACCCAATTATCACATATAATTTTGAATATTTTCCCAATTACGCGTTATACTTTAAGGCTCAAGATGGCGAATCATCGTGCCTGTCACAGATAGAGCCTTCTCCCTCGGTCCCCGGCGCAGGATGCCCTGTCCGGTTTTTTCTGCCTTTCCCCTGACAGGTCTGCCCTGCGGGTCGCCGGAGTTTTCCCCGTCATGAGCGACACAGTGCTCAACCCCTCTTCCGCCGCAGCCAGAACGCCCATGGTCGGGCGCATGATGTTTGCCGTCGTGCTGGCCGCGATTGCGGGCCTGATGTTCGGACTGGACGTGGGCGTCATTTCCGGTGCACTCGGCTTCATCCGTGACGAGTTCCACGCCTCCGATTTCGAACAGTCCTGGATCGTCTCGTCCATGATGTTCGGCGCGGCCGTCGGCGCCGTGGGCGCGGGCCGGATGTCCTATGCGTTCGGACGCCGCCGTTCCCTGATTTTCAGCGCGTTCCTGTTCGTCGCGGGCGGCCTCGTCTGCGCACTGGCCTCCTCGGTTTCGGAACTGATCCTCGGCCGCACGATGCTGGGTCTGGCCATCGGCATCGGAAGCTTCGTGGCTCCGCTCTACATTTCCGAAGTCTCGGACATCTCGCGGCGTGGCAGTCTGGTGTCTATGTACCAGCTCATGATCACGCTGGGCATCCTGCTGGCCTTCGTGTCCAACGCCATCCTGTCCTATAGCGGATCATGGCGCTGGATGCTGGGGATCATGGCCATTCCGGGCATCTTCTTCCTGATCGGCTCGTTCTTCCTGCCCGACAGCCCGCGGTGGCTGATGCTGCGCGGCCGTCATGAAGAAGCCCTGTCCATCATGAAGGAACTGCGCCACGACCCCGAGCACGCACATCAGGAAATCCGCGATATCCAGGGGCAGATCCATAACCGTCAGCGCGGTCTGGCGATGTTCCTTGAAAACCAGAATTTCCGCCGCGCCGTCCTCCTCGGCATCGTGCTTCAGGTCATGCAGCAGCTCACGGGCATCAACGTGGTGATGTACTACGCGCCGCGCATTTTCCAGGAAGTCGGCTTCGGGGCGAGCGGCCAGATGTGGGGCACAGCGATCGTCGGCGTCGTGAACTGGCTCGCCACGTTCATCGCCATCGCCTTCGCCGACAGCTGGGGCCGTCGTCCGATGCTGGTCACGGGGTTTGCGATCATGGCGGCGGGACTGGCTGTTCTGGCGAGCATCATGTCAGGCGCCGTGGGCAATACGGACCTGTCGCATTACCTCGCGGTCTCGGTCCTGCTCTGCTTCATCGCGGGTTTTGCGTTCTCCGCCGGTCCGCTGGTCTGGGTTCTGTGCTCGGAAATCATGCCGTTGCAGGGACGTGATTTCGGCATCACCTGCTCGACCGTCACCAACTGGATCACGAACATGGTCGTGGGTGCCACGTTCCTCGGCCTGCTGACGACGCTCGGCGCCTCCCACACGTTCTGGCTCTATGCCGGGCTGAATGCGCTGTTCATTTTCGTGGTGCTGTTCTTTGTCCCGGAAACCAAGGGCGTCTCCCTTGAATCCATCGAGACCAGACTGAACCAGAGCGTGACACTGCGCCGTATCGGACGCTGACCCCAGGCCCCAAGGCCTAAAAAAGCCCCCGTTCCTTGCCAGAACGGGGGCTTTTTCACGTCCGGCGCGTCAGCCGCGACCGGCGATCTTGCGATCGGTGTTGTACTGGCTCAGCGCATAGACCGACCAGATGGCAGCCGGGATCCAGCCGATCACCGTGATCTGAAGGATGAGGCACACCAGACCGGCAAACGGACGGCCAATGGTGAAGAACTGGAGCCAGGGCAGAAGCAGGGCAAGAATGAGACGCATGGTGCTCTCCTTTCACAAAGATGCTCTGTCATCAGTGATCGGTGAGAAACGCTTCCGATGCAACTCCGGTTCATGAGAGTTCAGATCAGAGTGACTGGCCGACCGGCTTGGACGTCGCCGTCTTGGTCCGCATCCATCCGCCTTCGAAACCCGCGCGCTCCAGCCCGGTCCGCAGATAGGCGTTCTTTTTCATCGTGTTCCACACGAGACCACTGCGCCAGTTTTCCAGCATCAGCAGGATCGGACCCTGATCGATGCCGAGCTGCTGCCCGTCCACCCAGTAGCTTTTCTGATCTGCAAAGGACGGATTGAACGCATCGAGGAAGCCGTATTTGTTGTAAATCCGGTCCCCGTAACGGGCGCGCATTTCCTTGAGCGCGGGCAGAGCGATTTCCGGCGCGAAAGCGATGGACCCGCCCACGGCCGTCGGCGCGATCGTGCCGTCATCAAGGATGTAGTCCCGCCCCGCGCCACGCGCGCTATAGGCCAGATAATGGCGCTTCTTGCCGTCATAGACCTGCTGCGCATCGCCCGGACCATCACAGGCCGTCAACCCCCAGATATTGGGGCCGTAATCCTTCCAGTCGCCCGGATTGGCCTGCGCATAGGCCCGCTGGGCATAGGCGGCTTCACGGCCATTCTGGAAATAATCGACGTTATGGGCGCGGTCCCAGGCATCCTGAACGCCCCGGAAATCGATCCAGGATTCGCTGTACTGATGGCCGAACATCGGCGCGAAATTCAGCAGCTTGTGGCCCTGAAAGTCGCCCCACTGGTTTTCGTAGGTCGCAGTCCACGCCTTCCAGGTCTCGGCCGGGAGGGGATGCGTCGGTGAGCCGAGCGCCTGAAGATAAATGATGAGGCCCTCGTTATAGCCCTTCCAGTCGCTCGGCAGGAACGTATGTGGCGGCATCCAGCCCATGCTGAGCCAGGGGCCATGCGCCTTCATCCAGGTCCAGTCGATCCGGCGATACAGGGTGTCCGCGATGTCGCGGATTTCCTTCTCCTGCGGCGTGTCATGATCGAAATAGGACTGCGAGAACAGCACACCGCCCATCAGCAGCGCGGTATCGATGCTGGACAGTTCGGACCAGTCCGCGACACGCAGGCCGGTGTTGGGGTCAAGGAAATGGTAGAAGAAACCCTTATAGCCCGCAGCGCCCGACACGTGATCATTCTGCGGCAGGCCGACAAGGAAGCGCAGTGTCGTGAGCGTCCGGTCCACGGCCTGCTGGCGGGTGATGTAATGCCGCTCCACGCCAATCCCGTAAGCCGTCAGACCGAACCCGACGCTGGCAATGCTCGCCGCACCATTGGGAAGCGGCGCCCGGTCCGGGACCAGACCGTTCTTCGGGTTTCCGGTCTCCCAGAACCAGTTGAACGTGCGTTTTTCCAGATCGTCCACGAAGGCCGTGTCAGCCGCGGGCAGGCTCGCGGGCTGGAGCGCCGGCGTCAGCGCGGTGCTGACCGTAGGCGCAGCCTGCGCGGAAACGGCCCCCGCTGCCAGCACGCCAGATGTCAGCGCACCCAGTGCCAGCCCGGCCTGACAGAAACGGGAAATCCGGGATCTTTTCCTTCGGCCTGTGAGAGGGGCTGGAGAGAAAGTCGGGACTTCAGAAGTCCGCTGCGTCCGGTGCTGCATGCTCATGCGGGGGAGGATAAGCAGAAGGAGCGACACCGACGCACCCACCGTTACATCAACTTTCCGTGACACCCGAAAAGTGAAGGAACTCCGCCCTTGCAGGCTCAGACTTTATGACAGGATTGGGGCGAATGTAACATCATCAATATCTGAAATACCCGTCTCCGAAACCCCTGCGCCCTTATACGATTCTGTCTCGCACAGCATCCGGGCGGCGACTTCCGCCGTCACGAAAGTCGCGATCACCTCGGGCCGCTTGTCCCTCACCCCGAAATCCCCGATCGGACAGACAAGCGTGTCGATCCGCTCCTGCGAAATGTCGATCTGACGGAACGCGCTTTCGAACCGTCTGCGCTTCGTGCGGGACCCGATCATGCCGACATAGCGCAGATCCCCACGCTCCAGCGCAGCGCCCGTGATGAGCGCATCGAGCGTATGGCTCTGGGTCAGCACCAGCACGCCTGATCCGGCAGGAGCCGCGTTCAGAAGACCTTCCCAGCGTTCCGTAACATGCGCCTCAACGCCCGGCGGGACGACGCCGAACTCTTCTTCGCGCGCATCCACCCAGGCCAGCCGCAGCGGCAGAAGCGCCAGCGCGCGTGCCAACGCCCGCCCGACATGCCCCGCACCAAACAGCAGCAGTTGCGGCAGCTTTTCCCGTTCCGTGCGGATTTCCGCCTCCAAAGCCCCGGCATCCTCCACGCGCGCGATGCGGATCGTCACGGCCCCGCCGCAACACTGGTTGATGGCCGGACCCAGCGGAATATGGCGCTCAATCGGCGCGCCGCCCGACGCCAGAAGCGCCCGCCCCTCCGCCATGCAATCCCATTCCAGACGCCCGCCACCGATCGTGCCGATCTGCTCGGCTTGGGTCAGGAGCATGAACGCACCCTCTTCCCGTGGCGTCGAACCCCGGGTGCGCATAACGGTCAGGCGCACCATCTCCTGCCCCTCCCGCCGCCAGCGCAGAACATCCGCCAGCATGGTCAGCCAGCCCGATCCTGCAATGCCATGAGGGTTTTCAGAACCCGCTCAGGCGTGGCCGGTGCGTCAAGCTTCGGGCAGGTCCGGTAGTCGTCCAGACTGGCAATCGCGTCTGAAATGGCCTGCAAAACCGCGACCCCATGCACGAAAGGCGGCTCTCCGACGGCCTTGGAACGGAAAATCGTCTCCTCTCGGTTCGGCGCGTTTTCCAGCAGTTCCACATTGAAAATCCGCGGCCGGTCGGAACAGGCCGGGATCTTGTAGGTGCTGGGGGCATGCGTCCGTAGACGTCCGGCCCCATCCCAGACCAGTTCCTCCGTCGTCAGCCAGCCCGCGCCCTGCACGAACCCGCCTTCGATCTGCCCGATATCGATGTCCGGATTCAGGGACTGCCCGGCGTCATGCAGGATATCCACGCGGTCGATGCTGTGCTCACCCGTCAGCAGATCAACCGAGACTTCCGCACAGGCCGCGCCATAGGCGAAATAGAAGAACGGCCGTCCGCGCCCGGTCTCGGGATTCCAGGAAATCTTCGGCGTTTTGTAAAACCCGTTCGAGGACAGCGAGACCCGCGCGAAATAGACCTGCCAGGCGAGTTGCTGGAAGGTCATGACCTCCGCGCCGACATGTACGCCATCAGGCCGGAAATGAATGTCTTCGGCCGCCACGCCCCATTTTTCAGCAGCGAACGTGATCATCCGATCCTTGATCTTGTGCACCGCGTCCAGCACCGCCATGCCGTTCAGATCCGCCCCGGAAGATGCTGCCGTGGCGGACGTATTCGGTACCTTTCCAGTCGTCGTGGCCGTGATGCGGACACGATCCGCCGTCAGGCCGAATTCGCGCAGGACGATCTGCACCATCTTGGTGTGCAGCCCTTGCCCCATTTCCGTCCCGCCGTGGTTCACCTGAACCGAGCCGTCCGTATAGACATGCACCAGCGCGCCGGCCTGATTGTAATGCGTGGCGGTAAAGGAAATCCCGAACTTCACCGGCGTCAGCGCAATGCCGCGACGGATGATGCGACTGGTGCGGTTGAACGCCCGGATTTCGGCCTTGCGCGCCTGATAGTCACAGCGCGCGACCAGCTTCGTGATGATCTCCGCTGTAATCGAGTCCTCAACCGTCATGTGATACGGCGTGAGATTGCGCGTCCCCGTCCCGTAAACATTCCGCAGACGGACCGTCACGGGATCAAGCCCGGTTGCAAACGCGACTTCTTCGATCACACGTTCCGCCGCCACAATCCCCTGTGGGCCACCAAAACCACGATAGGCGGTGTTGGACTGGGTATTGGTCCGCAACGGCTCGGATTTCAGCCGTACATCCGGATAGAAATAGGCGTTGTCGGCGTGAAACAGCGCCCGGTCCGTCACCGGTCCGGACAGATCCGCCGCCCAGCCACACCGCGCCGCCAGAACCATGTCCACGGCCAGAATATCGCCCTCGTCCGTGAAGCCGACGTCATAGTCGATCAGGAAGTCATGCCGCTTCCCGGTCGCCATCATATCATCATCACGGTCCAGACGCGCCTTGACGGCCTGCCTCGTCCGGTCGGCGGCGATGGCGGCCAGACAGGCCCAGGCGTTGGCCTGCGTCTCCTTGCCACCGAACGCACCCCCCATACGCCGGACTTCCGTCGTGACCAGATGATGCGGCCGCCCCAACACGGCCGCAACGAGGTGCTGTGTCTCAGATGGATGCTGCGTGGACGACCAGACACGCATTTCCCCGGCCTCTCCGGGCTGGGCGAGCGCGGCCTGTCCTTCCAGATAGAAATGCTCCTGTCCGCCAATCTCAATCTGCCCCGACAGGCGGCGCGGCGCGGCTTTCAGACCACGTTCCACATCACCGCGCTGCATGGTCAGGGAGCGCCAGACCATCGGGCTGCCATTCTCCCGCGCCTGCGCGATATTCAGGATCGCAGGCTTTTCCTCATATTCGATCTTCGCCAGCCGCGCCGCCTGCCGCGCCGCCTGACGCGAGGTTGCCACCACGGCGAATATCGTCTGCCCCCAGAAATGGACATGATCCGTCGCCAGAAGCGGTTCGTCCTCCCGATGCACCGGGCTGATCTGGTTCTCCCCCGGCACATCCTGCGCCGTCAGCACGCAAACGACACCCGGCGCGGCGCGGACGGCGTCCAGATCCATCGACACGATCCGCGCATGAGCCTTCGTGCTCAGCCCTGGCACGAGATGCAGCGTGCCACGTGGTTCAGGCAGATCATCAATATATGCTGCCTGCCCCGTCACATGCAGCAGCGCACTTTCATGCTTCATGCTGGTCGAAGCGGCACCCGGAGCGAGATCAGACATGGACCAACCCTCCCGTCCGGGCGAGACGCGCCTGCACACCGCCCGTCGTTTCTTCAAAAAATCGCGTCAGCAGGTTGGCGGCCACGGTCTGCCGATACCAGGCACTCGCCCGCATATCGGTCAGCGGGGCGAAATCTTCCAGAACCGCCGCCCGCGCTGCCGCCAGCGCGTCTTCATCCCAGACCCGCCCAATCAGCGCCGCTTCCGCACCCGATGCCCGCTTCGGGGTCGCGGCCATACCGCCATAGGCCAGCCGGACCGCAGTAATCCGGCCCTGATCGTCCCTCTCGATCATGAAAGCGCCCAGAACGGCGGAAATGTCCTGATCGAAGCGCTTGGAAATCTTGTAAGCGCGGAACTGCGCACCCCGCGCGGGAACAGGAATGGTCAGGGCCTCCACGAACTCGCCGGGCTGCCGGTCCTGCTTTCCGTAAGCGATGAAATAATCTTCCAGCGCGATGGACCGACGCTCCGCCCCGCGCCGCAGATGCAGCGTCGCATTGGCCGCAATGAACATCGGCGGCCCGTCCCCGATCGGGGAGCCATTGGCGATATTACCACACACCGTCGCGCTGTTCCGCACCTGCGTAGAGCCCAGACGACGGATCATTTCCCCGGCATCCGGCAGCAATTCCGCAATGGCCATACGCGAGTCCTGATACGTCACCGCTGCCCCGATCCGCAGTCCCTCGGGCGTTCTGGTCAAAGCCCGCAGTTCCGGCACCCGCCCGATGGGCACGACATGCTTCAGGCGACGCATCCCCTTCGTCACCCAAAGCCCCACATCCGTGGCGCCCGCAACAATGGTTGCCTCCGGATCGGCCAGCAGGATCTCCGCCAGATCATCCACAGACGCCGGAATACTGAGCATGCCCTCAGCGCCTTCAAGCCGCACGCTCTCGCCGTCTTGCAACGCTGTCAGACGCGCGGCAATCGCCTCCACCTGCGCATCGAAACGGTCTGGCCCCGCCGCCATCGCCTGTTTCATGGCCCGCACGATCGGAGCATAGCCGGTGCAGCGGCACAGATTGCCGGCCAGTGCGTCATCAATGGCCTGATCGTCCGCCGAGGCCCCTTCGGTCTTGCGATAGGCCGCCATCGACATGACGAAACCCGGCGTACAGAACCCGCATTGCGAGCCATGCTGCTCGACCATGGCTGTCTGCACGGGATGCGGCGCATCAGCCGTTCCCAAGTCTTCGATCGTATAGACCTGCGCGCCGTCCAGCATACTGACGAACTGGATGCACGCATTGACCGCCCGCCAGTTCAGCCGCGCATCTTCAAGCCGGACGACCAGCACCGTACAGGCCCCGCAATCGCCTTCATTGCAGCCTTCCTTGGTGCCGGTCCGGCCACGGTCACGCAGCCAGTCCAGCAGGGTCAGCGTCGGGGACAGATCCCTGAGTGTGCAGAGGTCTTCCCCCAGATAAAAGCGGATGGTCTGGCGCATCGGGCGAAATCTCAGGCAAAAATACGAGGGGGCGTGCAGAGTTCTGTGCAACACCGCAGGCGTTGCCGTCTATATCCAAGATCTGCACGAAGCGTTGCTTTTTCTAGAGCAGCGGATAATGACAGGCGACCGTCCGCCCTTCCCCGACCGTCCGAAGCTCCGGCCGTTCCTGCGCGCATCGCGGCTGGGCCAGCGGGCAGCGCGTATGAAACGCACAGCCCTGCGGCGGATTGATCGGGCTTGGCACGTCGCCTTTGAGCGGCGGCGGCAAGGGCCGGTCCGGACGGGGCACCGCATCCAGCAACGCCCGCGTATAGGGATGGGCCGGGGCCTGCAGAACCGCCAGCACGTCCCCTTCCTCCACGATCCGCCCCAGATACATGACGGCAATCCGGTCCGCCATCTGCCGCACGACCGCCAGATCATGGGAGATGAACACGCACGCCACACCCAGCGAATTGCGCAATTCCCGCAACAGATTCACGATCTGCGCCTGCACCGACACATCGAGCGCCGATGTCGGCTCATCCGCCACCAGAAGATCCGGCCCCAGCATCAACGCCCGCGCAATATTCAGACGCTGCCGCTGCCCACCCGAAAACTCATGCGGATAGCGGGACAGAACAGACGAAGACAGACCAACCTGCTCCAGCAGCGCCCCGATCCGCTCTGCCATGCCGGTGCGTCCATGGATCCGCATCGGTTCCGCCAGCGTCTCGCCGATGGTGCGGCGCGGATTGAACGTCGAGGACGAGTCCTGAAACACCATCTGCATCCGTGGTCGCCAGCGGCGCAGCGCCCGATCCGACAGGCCGGAAATCCGCTCGCCCTCAAAGAAAACCTCTCCCGAACTCGGTGCGCCCAGCCCGATCAGTGTCCGGCCCAGCGTGGACTTGCCACAGCCGGACTCCCCGACCAGCGCCAGAGCCTCCCCGCGATGCACGGCCAGCGACACATCGCTCACGGCCCGCAGGGTCTGCCCGTGCGACAGGCGGTAATGTTTGCTGAGGTTTCTCGCTTCAAGCAGGATGGTCATGCGTCGTACAGCACGCAGGCCACGCGCCGCCCTTCTTCCGGTTCCCGCAGCGCAGGACGCACAGCACAGTCCGGTCGGACGTACCGGCAGCGCGGGGCGAAAACACAGCCCTCCGGCCGCGCATCCGGAACCGGGGGGCGCCCCGGAATGGTCGGCAGCGCCTCCGGCCTCGGACCATCCAGCGGCGGAATCGCCTCCAGCAGGGCCTGCGTATAGGGATGCAGCGGCCGCGCCATGACCGCCGCAACCGGTCCCTGTTCAACCACCAATCCAGAATAGACGACCGCCACATGCGTGCAGGTCTGCGCCACCACGCCCATGTCATGCGTAATCAGCATCACACCTGCCCCGCTATCGCGGATTTCGCACAGCAGCGTCAGGATCTGCGCCTGCACCGTCACATCGAGCGCCGTGGTCGGCTCATCCGCGATCAGAAGTGCCGGATCACAGGACAGGGCCATCGCGATCATGGCGCGCTGCCGCAGACCGCCGGAAAGCTGGTGTGGATAGCGTTTTGCCGCCGCTTCCGGATCAGGCACTCCCATCCGCCCGAGCAGCCACACCGTCCGCGCTCGCGCTTCACGGCGGCTGACACGCTCATGCAGGCGGATCTGTTCATCAATCTGCGCGCCAATGGAGCGGACCGGCAGGAACGCCGTCATCGGGTCCTGAAAGATCATGGCCATACCCGCACCACGCAGACGCCGCCACTCCCGATCCTTCAGCCCCAGCAATTCGCGCCCCTCGAAACGGATGGAGCCCGAAGCCTTCAGCCCCGGCAGCAACCCCATGACACTCATAGCCGTCAGGCTCTTCCCCGACCCGGACTCTCCCACCACGCCCAGCGCATCCCCGCGCCGCACGGTCAGGGACACGTCTTCGAGCAGGGCTGTCCCGTTCGGAAGTTCCAGATGCAGGTGATGCAGCTTCAGGAGTGTCTCAGCGCCCATGCCGCCCCTCCATGATCCGCGGGTCCAGCAGGGCATAGAGCCCGTCCACCAGCGCATTGGCGATGACGACGAACACGGCGGCATACATGACCGTCGCCATGATAAGCGGCAGGTCGAGCGTCGCCAACGCCTGATAGGTCAGCCGCCCCACGCCTGGCATGGCGAACACGACTTCCGTCAGAAGTGCGCCACCGCCCAGAAGCTGCGCGAAATCCAGTCCGAACAGCGACACATAGCTCAGCCAGGACAGCCGCAGACCATGCCACAGCCACACCCGCACCGGCCCGGCTCCCTTGGCGCGCGCCGTGCGAATGGAATCCTCCCCCATGGCGGTCAGAAGTTCGGAGCGCAGGACACGCGCATACAGCCCAATGAACGAAACAGCGAGCGTCAAAGACGGCAGGAACAGCGCCTTCGCCCAGCCGAACGGGCTCTGCGAAAACGGCACATAGCCAAGCGGCGGCACCCAGCGGAACAGGAACGTGTCATGCCAGCGGCTCTGCGTCACAAGATTGACGACTTCGCCGAGCCAGAACACCGGCATGGACAGCCCGATCAGCCCCAGAACCATCAGAAGCCTGTCCACCCAGCTATCACGCAGCACTGCCGACGCAATCCCGAACACCAGCGATCCGCTGCCCCAGAAAAAAGCGGCCCACAGTACCAGCGAGAGCGTCACAGGCGCCGCCTGCAACACTTCCGGCACGACGCGCTGTCCGTGATTGACGAAAGACGTCAGGTCCCGGCTGATGAACAGCTTTTCCATCATCTTCGCGTACTGAACGGGCAGCGGACGGTCGAAACCATACTCCGCACGGATACGCGCCACGACCTGCGGACTGGCCCCACGGCCTGCAATGCGCGCCGTCGGGTCCGCCCCCGGGGTGGCGAAAAAAATGCAGAAAACGAGGACGGAAATCCCGAAAATGACCAGCAGCATCTGCCCGGTCCGGGACGCAAGACTGCGGATCATCAGGCCCCGCCTTTCGGATCAAGCTGATCCCGCAGCGCATTGCCCAGAACATTGAGCGCCAGAACGGTCAGAACAATCGCAACGCCCGGCGCAATGGCCACGACGGGCCGCGTATAGAGCAGCCCTTCGCCGTCCTGAATGATCGTTCCCCAGGACGCCGCCGGGGCCTGCACACCGAGCGAGAGGAACGACAATGCGGATTCCGCCAGCATGCACAGCGCCATCACCAGGGGCGCCAAAACCGCCATGGTGGGCGTCAGCCCCGGCAGGATTTCCCGCCAGAGGATGCGCCAGTCCGACGCCCCCATCCCCCGCGCCGCCATGACGAACCCGGCCTGCGACAGGCTCAGCGCCCGCGCCCGCAACGGCCGGGCCGCATAGGGCACATAAACCAGCGCAATAATTCCGATCGGGATCAGCAGATTATCCGCCCCGATCGTCACAGGCCCAAGCCGGATGCCATGTCCCACCGTGACGACGGACAGCGAAATCGCGAACAGATAAACCGGGATCGCCCAGAGCATGTCCAGAATGCGCGACAGGATCAGGTCAATCCAGCCGCCGAAATATCCGGCGCAGATCCCGATACACGCCGCCAGACAGAGACAGACCGTCGCGGATGCCGCGGCAATCAGCAGGGAATTGCGCCCGCCATACAGAACCCGCGCTGCCACATCGCGCCCCTGCGAGTCCGCACCAAGCGCATACGGCCCCGGCCGCCAGTCTGGGCCGATCGGGCTAAGGCCAAGATGCAGCGGATTGTCATTGGGCTGCATGAGATCCACGGACCGCCCGTTACGGACCGTCGTGCCCGCAATATCGGACGAGAACGGATCAATGCCATTGAGTGCGGCATAAAGCGGGGCGGACAGGCAGGCGAGGATAATGGAAACCAGAAGCAGGGCTGCGAAAGCACCATCCCGGCGCGTCAGAACGGCGCGGATTATCCGCCGGTAACTTCCTTCCACGCCTGCTCCCATCCGTTCCGGGTTGTGATCTTTTTTCGTTCTACAGCACGAACACGTCCGGACAGAAGAGGGTCTTCGCCAATCAATTCCCCGCAGCGTTCACCAGAAGGCGGGTTTGCGCACATGCTGGCGGATACGCTGCTGAAGCGCGCCCAGATCGGGAAGGAGTTCGTTATGGAGCGCCCGCACGCTGTCATGCGCGGCGTAGAAGCGTCTTGTTCCACTCGCGCTGACCAGAATGGCCGCGCCGAGGAAGACTCCGTTGATTTCGATAATGGTTGAACCAAGCATGATGCCGGCCTCTTAAGAAAGAGCCCGACAGTCCAGTTGTCGGGCGTTATGACACGCCGGAGACGATTGCCTCCGGGCCTGAAGCGGAGCAGCGTTTGCGCTGCGAGCTACACATTCGACACATCATTGACCGACTGGTCCTGTTGTTGTGGATGCCACTGGAGCGGATCACATACGACGCCATGCATGGCACCGTCAATAAATAACGCATGAACATGATGTGATATCGACATCATCCCCATAATAACTTTATTGTTTCGTTGTAACGGAAATCATCATTTACCGTCTGCCCTTCCCCCCATTTCCCGTGTTAAGTGAGGCCATGAGCAAGAAGGTTCCGCTGTCCCCCGCCCCTTTCGAAGGTTATGCCGCCCCCAGGGGACGCGTTTTCAATTCCTTTCTGGAGACGGTAGGAGGGACGCCACTGGTCGCGCTGCCGCACCTGACCCAGCGTGAGCATCTCAACGGGCGGCTGCTCCTCAAGCTCGAATTTTTCAACCCGCTCGGCTCTGTCAAGGACCGGATCGGCGTGGCCATGCTGCTTGATGCCGAATCACGCGGCCTCATCACCCCGGGCCGCACGGTCCTGATCGAGCCGACCTCGGGCAATACCGGCATTTCGCTGGCGTTCGCGGCCGTGGCTCTGGGATACCGGCTCATCGTAACGATGCCGGAAAACGCTTCGACCGAGCGTCGCAAAATGATGCGCCTGATGGGCGCGGATACCGAACTGACGCCCGCATCGCGCGGCATGGCCGGCGCCATCGAGCGTGCCGAACAGCTAAACCGCACCCTGCCCGACGCCTGGATGCCGAGCCAGTTCGAAAACGATGCGAATCCGGCCGTGCATGAAGCCACGACGGCTCAGGAAATCTGGGAAGATACGGCAGGCAAGGTCGATATGGTCGTGGCCGGTCTGGGAACAGGCGGCACGGCTTCCGGCATTGCACATGGCCTGAAGAAACACCGCAAATCCATCAAGATCTATGGCGTGGAACCACGGGAAAGCGCCGTCCTGCACGGCGATGAACCCGGCCCGCACGGCATTCAGGGCATCGGCCCGGGTTTCGAGCCCGAGACGCTGGATATCAAGGCGTTGGACGGCGTGTTCGAAGTCTCCGAACAGGAAGCCGTGGCGACCGCGCGCCTGTGTGCGGCAGTTGAGGGCATCCCCATCGGGATTTCTTCAGGTGCGGCCCTGTTCGCCGGAATGGAGCTGGCCCGCAAGCCTTCCAGCCGTGGCAAGACAATCGTGGCCATCGTCCCGTCTTTCGCGGAACGCTACCTCTCCACGCAGCTTTTCGACGGGCTGGCCTGATATAACAAACAACTATAAACAAAAGTTGTTTTATTTAATATCCATTTGTGTTCGTTATTAACTCGAAGTCCTGTTCCGGTCTCTTGCAGGAAGACTCGGGACGGCTGAGAGGAGATAACGTCATGAACCTGTTTTCCGGCCGTCCGACATCTTTCGATCCCGCCTGGGCGACACATGGCCTGCCCGACACCTTCCGGCAGCAGATCGCCGGAGCCTTCCAGCGCCTTGGCCAGCAGGTCGAGCTGCTGCTGGTCCCCGGCCTGTTCGGGTCAGGCCCGGATCACTGGCAGTCCCACTGGGAACAGGCTTATGGCCTCAAACGCCTCCAGCAGACGGACTGGGAAACACCTACGCCCGCCGACTGGGAAGCCAGTCTTACCGCTGCGGTCGAGACCTCGTCCCGTCCGGTCTTCCTGATCGCCCACAGCCTCGGGGCCGTGCTGAGCGCCAGATGGCTGAGTCGGCACGGTGGACACCATATCGCCGGAGCCTTTTTGGTGGCCCCTGCGGATATTGATCAGACGGCACATCCGGAAGTCTCGCGCATCCGATCTTTCGGGCCGCTTCCCCACACACCCCTGCCCGTTCCCACGGCCCTCATGGCCAGCAGCAATGACCCCTGGCTGTCATTGCCGCGCGCACGGGAACTGGCCGGTCAGTGGCAGTCGGATTTTCTGGAAGCGGGCGCTGTCGGCCATATCGGCAGCAGCGAGCCGCTAGGGCTGTGGGAGCATGGCGCAACCGCCATGCTCGATTTCGCCCGCAGGAAACTCCCGTTCCGGGTGCAGTAAGAGCTCCCGGAACGCTCTGCCTCAGGACTTACCCGAGATCGGCTTCCAGCGGTTGAGGAGCAGGGAATTGCTGACCACCGAGACGGAACTCATGGCCATGGCAGCGCCCGCCACGATCGGATTCAGCATCCCGAAAGCCGCCAGCGGCAGACCAAGGATGTTGTAGATGAAGGCAAAGAACAGGTTCTGCCGGATTTTGGACAGGGTGGCGTTGGACAGGGAAATCGCGTCCAGAACGCCCGTCATTTCGCTTTTCATCAGCACGACATCCGCCGTATCGAGAGCCACGGCAGAGCCCGCACCAATGGCGAACCCGACATCCGCTGCGGCCAGAGCCGGCGCGTCATTGATGCCATCGCCGACCATACCGACCAGACCACCCTGCGCCCGGTATTTCGCAACACCATCCGCCTTGTGCTCCGGCAGCACGCCAGCGAGATAATCATCCACGCCGACCTGCCGCGCCACGACTGACGCCGCACGTTCATTATCACCCGTCAGCATCACCACCCGGATGCCCCGTGCCTTCAGAGCCTTCACGGTCGCCACGGCATCGGCCCGCAGTTCATCCGCCAGCGCGATGATCCCCAGAACCCTGCCCCCCTGTGCCACGGCGATGACGGTATTGCCTTCACTTTCCAGCGCCGCGACCGGCAAGGACGACAGGTCCAGCCCGCTCTCCTGCATGAATTTCGGCGAGCCCAGACGCGCTTCCAGTCCGCCAAGCTGCGCAACAACGCCCTTGCCCGGAACCGCCAGGAAACCTTCGGCCCCACCAGAAGCACTGACACTGTTACTCTCGGCATAATCCACGATGGCGCGGGCCAGCGGATGCTCGGAATTATGCTCCAGGGCATGCGCAACGCCCAGAAGTGCATCCACTGGAACGCCTGCCGCCGGATGAACGGCGGCCACCGTGGGACGGCCCTGCGTCAGGGTTCCGGTCTTGTCCACGATGATGGTCTTCAGCTTCTCGGCACGCTCCAGCGCATCGGCATTGCGAAACAGGATGCCCGATTGCGCGCCACGCCCCGTCCCGACCATAATGGCCGTCGGCGTCGCCAGACCCAGCGAACACGGGCAGGCAATCACCAGCACGGACACGGCCGACACAAGACTCCATGTCGCGGAGCCGGTCACGGCCCAGCCGATCAGGAAGGTAAGAACGGCAATCCCGATCACGGCAGGAACGAAAATGCCCGAAACCTTATCGGCCAGACGCTGCACATTGGCCTTCGAACCCTGCGCCTGTTCGACCATTTTCACGATCCGCGCCAGCGCCGTATCCGCGCCCACACCTGTCGCCCGGACACGCAGCGCACCGTTGGCGTTCATCGTGCCACCAAAGACGTCCTGCCCGACTTCCTTGAGAACCGGGACGCTCTCACCCGTCAGCATAGACTCGTTGACTTCGGAAGACCCCTCAATGATCTCGCCATCCACAGGCACGCTTTCGCCCGGACGCACGACGAAGATGTCCCCGACATGCATGTCCGCAACCGCGCGATCCACAATCACGCCGTCCCGCTCGACATGGGCGATCTGCGGCTGAAGCTGGAGCAGGCTCTCGATCCCGGCGCTGGTCCGGTTCTTGGCGCGCGTTTCCATGAGCTTGCCGAGCGAAATCAGCGTGATGATGGATGCGCTGGCTTCAAAATAGACATGCTGATGCAGCCCGAACACCACGACGACCGCACTGAACAGCCAGGCGATGGACGTCCCCAGCACCACCAGCACATCCATGTTGGCCGAGCCGCCCCGCACCGCGTTCCATGCCCTGCGATACAGATGCGCGCCGCAGACGAACTGCACGATCGTGGCGAACAGGAACTGCATCGGAACTGGCACGATCATGCGGCCGAAGAACATGCCGATCATCTCGGCAAAGAGCGGCAGGGACAGGACAAGCGTCAGGATGAACCGGTTGCGCTCACGCTTCCAGATGGCTGCACGCTTGGCCTTCGGGTCTTCGCGCGTGCCTTCATCCAGACGCTGTGCGCCAAATCCGGCCTTTTCGATCTTCCCGATCAGAAACGCCGGTTCGACCACACCCGGAATGTAATTGATATGCGCGCGCTCAGCCGCGAAGTTCACGCTGGCCTGCACGGAAGGCTGGCGGTTCAGGATCTTCTCGATCCGCGCCGCACAGGCCGCGCAGGTCATGCCCGACAGCGACAGGTCGAGGCTCTGCTCGTCCACGGAGAAGCCCGCACGGCGTACAGCCGCCACGACGCTCTCGACGGAGGACGACGCATTTTCAAAAGCAACCTGCGCACGTTCGGAGGCGAAATTGACCGTCGCCTTCACGCCGTCCTGACGGTTGAGAACTTTTTCGATCCGCGCGGCACAGGCGGCGCAGGTCATGCCGCCGACGGGGAAACTGATCGTTTCTGACATCTGGGAGAGGGTCCTGTCGGCTAGGGATATTCTATGAAGGATGCATGAGAAATATACCCCACCACCCTATTTTTCAAGCAGAGAAAAGACAGCATTTTCACGACCCAGAACAATCTCGTGATCGTGGAAGGTCCGCAGGGCTTCATGATGCGCCACACTGATGAAGGTGGTGCCGGGCAGCGCGGAAAGAAGGGCCTCGTAAAGACGGCGCTCATTGGCCTCGTCCAGCGCCGATGTCGCCTCGTCCAGAAACAGGATCGCAGGGCGGAACAGCAACGCTCTCGCCACGGCCAGACGCTGCTGCTCGCCCGGGGACAACACGGCACCCCAGTCTGCCAAGTCATCCATGCGATGGCCGTATCCCGCCAGATTGACGGCTTCGAGGGCCTGCTGGCAGGCGAGCGCATCATAACGGTCCGGTGTTGCGGGATAGCTTAACGCCTGACGCAGCGTTCCGGATGGCACATAGCTGCGCTGGGGCAGGAACATGGCCTGTCGGATGTCAAAGGACACATCCCCGCTTCCATGCCGCCAGAGCCCGGCCAGCGCACGCAGGAACGTACTCTTACCAGACCCGGACGGCCCCCGGACCAGCCAGCGCTCACCACTTTCGAGCGTCAGGGTACCGATTCGCGTGATCGGCGTGTTGTCAGGCAGGTTCAGGACAAGGTTGCGGATCTGTACGGCAGGTGTTTCGGATACGAAACGCTCGATACCGCTTTGAGGCGGCTGGCTGACAACCCGTTCAAACTCGCCCAGACGCTGGAGCACCGAACGCAGGGTCGCCAGATCGGCGTAGTTGAAAATGAACCATTCCAGACTGATCCGCACCTGCGTGTAGGCGGAATTGATCTGTGAATAGAGCCCGAAACTCAGGGCATGGGCCATGGCTTTGGGGGCCAGCATCAGCCACAGCGGGACCGTTGCGATACCGGTATAGACTTCCCCGATAAAATTAACCCGCCATGTGTAGCGCACAACGCTGCGCCAGTTGGTGGCGATATGGCTCAGATAGCCGGACAGCCGCAGATGCTCGGCATTTTCGCCGCCATAAAAAGCGATCTGCTCGGAATTGCGCCGGATATCCATCAGCCCCGCACGCAGATCCGCATCGAAATGCTGCTGCCGGTAATTCGCACCGATCAGGGGCGAGCCGAACCGTTCCAGAATCCCGGATGCGGCCAGCGTCGTGATGACAGCGCCCACGAACAAATAGCCGGGGATCTGAAAATGATGGCCATGCCAGTCAAAGGAAAATACCCCCCCGATGTTCCACAGAACGACCGCGAAGGAGAGCAGCGTCGTCACCGCATCAATGGCGTCCAGACCCAGCTTGAGCGTCTGAACCGTCATCTGCGACAGGTCATCCGCGATACGCTGATCGGGGTTATCCGCCCGGTTCGGCCCATGTTCGAGGCGATAATACGCGTCCTGCGACAGATACTGCCGCAGATAGACCCGCGTGTTCCACAACCGCCAGCGCATGGACAGGACCTGCGTCAGGTAGGTCTGCGTCACATGCACCCCGACGGAGCCAACCGTCACCAGCAGATAGAGCGGCAGCATGCCAAGACAATGCCCCACCTGCCCGGCGAAGAACGCATCGAAAAACCGGTGATACCAGGCCCCGAACCAGACGGCGGACTGCACGTAAAGCACGGACAGTCCGATGGTGCCGCCCAGAAGGGACCAGGCCCACCACTTCTCTTCGGATTTCCAGTAGGGAAAGAGGACTTTCCAGTCCGAAAGGGAATGTGGCGGGGTCGTTTGGTCAGTAGTTTGCACGAAGTGTGGCCATGAAGCTTCGGGGAGCGGCGGGGAAGTTGAACTGCCACTGGCCGCTGGCCCGTTCGTAATAATACCGGTTGGTCAGGTTTGTCGCATTCAGCTGAAGCCGCAGGTGACGGTTGAAGCGATACCCCGCCATGGCATCCAGCGTCATGTAGCCGCCCTGGATCGTCGTGGCGTAACTGCCGCGAAGATTGCTGTTGGCATCAATCCCTGCACCGACGTTCAGGCCTTTGAGAAAACCATCCTGCACATTGTAATGCACCCAGGATTTGAACATGTGGTGCGGCGAGAAAACGCCCCCGAAGTCGCTGACCTTCGTATTCGAGACCTTCGTGTCCAAGTAAGTATAGCCGATGGAAACGTCGAGCCCGGGCAGGATCTGGCCGTCAACCTGCGCTTCCCAGCCCTGACGGCGGATCGGGCCGGTCGTGACATAGAACTGCGAGTGATACGGGTCCTGCACAGGCTGGTTGATGCTCTCCATCCGGAACAGCGCGGACGAAATGTTCAGGCGTCCATGAAAATATTCCGCCTTGAACCCGGTCTCGACCTGATTGCCTTCCTGCGGCGCCAGACCACCCCCGCCATAGCTCTGTCGCCCGACAGCCGGCGTGAAAATACTGGCATAGCTGGCATACCAGGAGATGTTCGGCGTGATCTGATACACCGTCCCCAGATAGGGCGTGAGCTGTCCACGCAGATCAGCCTGATTGATCCATTGCCCTTTGGGGGCCGGGGAGATGTTCTGAAGCTTCTCATAGTAGCGTGAAACACGACCGCCCAGAATCAGGGACAGGTGATGGATCACCTCCAGCCGGAGCTGCCCGTAAAAACCCCACTGATAGGCATAGTCGTCCGTGCCGTATCCGTCCTCGTTCTGCTTGTAGTCAAAGCAGCTCGCCGGGGGCTGAGGCACGGCATTCGTGTTTTCAAGACTGATATTGTTGTAGATACTGTTGCAGTTCACGTTCGCATACTGCGTGATCTGCTCATAGGAGTTGTAGTTGAACCCGAACAGGGCATGATGCGTCCTGTTGAGCAGCCTGAAGCTTCCCTGCGCATAGACATCGGCGGACCGCGACGTGTTCGTTCCTTTGTACTTGCCGATCCCCTGGTCACGGTACTGAAGCCTGCCGCTCGTGGGATCGATCTTGTTCCAGGGCTCGTTGTAAAAAATATTGTAGTCCTGGTCATAGAACGTGGCGCGGGCCGTCGCCGTCCAGTCGCCCCAGAGTTTCTGGGTGATGGACGCGATCGTCTGCTGAGTCATGTAGTTCGAATACCCCCAGCTCTGGCTCGGGTTCGCATCCCGGTTGCCAGACCACAGGGTATTCGCCGTGGTCAGCGGCAGACCGAAATAGGGTGCAGTAATATCCTGCTGCTGGGCGGCGTGGGAGACCATGAACGTCGTCGTGGGCGTAATATCCCATTCCAGCGCGCCATAGGCCTGCCATTTGCGCGAATGGGAATATTTATAGAAATAATGGTTGTCCTGATACAGGTCCGCCGTCCGGAAACGCACCGTCTTGGCGCGGTTCAGCGGAATGGTGATATCCGTATCGACCCGGTAATTGTCAAAGCTGCCAACGCTGGCCGATCCGCCCGCGGCAAAGTCCATGCCGGGCTTTTTCGTGACCTGATTGACCACGCCGCCCGCACCGCCGCCGCCCTGCAACAGCCCCGATGAGCCACGCAGCACCTCGACCCTGTCATACATTGACAGGTCAAAAGCGGCGTTGTTGAGCGTTCCGGCAGCATTGGGCGTGCCATCAATCGACGTCGTGAGCTGATAGCCGCGCGAATAATAATTGGCATTGGCCGTTGAGCCGGGAAGCACGCGGATGCCGTTGATCTGGCGCATGGCATCCGTCATCGTCAGCATGTTGGAATCTTCCATGCGCTGCTGCGTGATGACCGAAATGGACTGCGGCACGTCCTTGAGCGCCACGGGACTTTTGCCCCAGACCTCAACAGCGGGCGCCGTATAGGTGTGGTTGGTGCCCAGAACCTGAATATTTTCCGCTTCCGCGCCATCCACATCGCTGGAAGAGTCCGCAATGGCGGGGGCCGCTCCCACCGCAGGGCCTGCAACAGGGGCTTTCGCGGGCTGCGGCGCAGATTTTGCCGCGGCAGGATGCGCACCGCAATGAACCGGTCGCAGTGTTCTGTGTGTGGCATGGCAGACGGAGGAGTGGTTTTTCGTTCGTTCCGTAACCGTATCAGCCATGGCCGCAGGGCAGGCACCCGCCATCAGACTGCCCCAGATCAGGGCATTATGGGAAATGGCGGGAAGGCTGAGCCGACGACGAACTGAAGTGCCATGCTGTGTCATAGTGTCTGTCCTAGAGAGACATGCCGGCGCCATGCAATATCCTGCGTCCTGGCAGGATCATGTAGCGGTATGGGGCCGGCAATGAAACGCTCCTGTCCCGGATCTGGCAGACCGGGGCCGCCCCATCGTTTCAGGAGGAGGCGGATCGTGCCTCAGGAAACGACGTCAAATCCGGTGTCTTCGACCACGTCCCTGAATGCGGCGGGCGCAACCTGTGCCGGATCATAGGACACCGTCACCTTGCCACCCTCAAGCACGATATCGACGGCCGTCACGCCACCCACGGCCTCAAGAGCGCGCTGGAGCTTGCCCGAGCAGCCATTGCAGGACATTCCCTCGACCGTCATGTGTGCTGTTTCTGTCATGTCACGAAATCCTTGAGATGAAGGGCCACACCCCTGTAACCGGCATATCAACATACGGAGTGGGGGTAATCTTTATACAACTATTCACCATAAAACGATTCTGGCAATAGCCCTGATTCCACTATTCGTTTATGTTTTATATACCATACCGGGGTATGCATTTTTCATATTGCCCCCGGAACAGATTCGACAAGCCATTATTTTCCGCGTCACAAAAAATAATCTTTCCCCCATCCCCCGGGCGGGTATAGGATCGCATAAGATTCGAACGCTGAATCGCTCTGGTTTCTTACCCTCCTGCGGGGACCTCTGATGGTCAGGACACATGCCCGGATCTGGATCGGCCTGCTGGCCTGCCTGCTGATGCAGGTGGGGCTGATGCTTGGCACGTCCACCGCGCAGGCCCGGACCGAAGCCCCCCACCACATGGCCATGGCGATGTCGCATATGGCCCATCACCAGAAACCCGACACCACGGATTGCTGCAGCACGTCAGCGTTCCACGCGATCCCCCATCCCCAGCAGTCTTCCGAGGGCTGCTGCCATACGCATGTGGTTTCAACCGAACCCATGCTGACCGTGGCCTCCATCCAGCCCTCCGGCCCCGCCAGTCTGGCAGCGCGGGCCTTTGCATCCGGACGGCACGCGCGTTTCAGCGGCACGGACTGGATCCCCGCTTCCCCACCGCCAAAACGCCACGCGATCTGACACACGCCTGACAGGCGTGGACCCCTCCTGCTGTCCGAAACGGGCTGGCAGGCGCTGATCCTCTGTCATTTTCGCGGATTTTTCTCATGACCTTTCCGTCCCGCATCCGGGGCGGCCTGACACGACGACGTTTCGTAACGGGTATTGGCGCAGGCGGCCTTCTGGCGGCCCTGCCCCGCACCTCACACGCGTTCTCGTCCAAGGCTTCCTCGGGAATAATCCCCCCCATGCCGTCCGACCGGTGGGATCTGAAAATCGGCCACACGCGCATCTCGCTCGATGGCAAGACCATGCACGCGCCAACTGCTGGTGGCACTGTGCCGGGTCCGATCCTGCGCTTCAAACAGGGCGATACTGTCAGCATCAACGTCACCAACACGCTGAACGAACCCACCTCGATCCACTGGCACGGCATCCGCACGCCCTCGAACATGGACGGCGTGCCCGGCATGAGCTTCGGCGGCATTCCGCCCGGCGAGACCTTCACCTACCGCTTCAAGCTCCATCAGAGCGGCACCTACTGGTATCACAGCCATTCCGGGATGCAGGAAGCCATGGGCCTGTATGGCGCACTGGTCATCGATCCGCGCCGTCCGGACCCGAACGCATGCGACCGCGATTACGTCATCTTTCTGGGCGAATGGACGGATGTCATGCCCGATGACATCGTCAGCAACCTCAAGATGCAGGACGATTATTACGTCTTCCGCCAGCGCACGGCCGCGTCCTTCCCGAAGGAAGCGCGCGAGGCGGGAAGTGCGGGCGCAGCGCTTGCGGACCGTCTGGCCTGGTCGAAAATGCGCATGGCCGCGACCGACATCGCGGATGTCTCGGGCGCGATCTACACCTACACGCTGAACGGCCATGCCCCGGACATGAACTGGAGCGGCCTGTTCAAACCCGGCGAAAAAGTGCGCCTGCGCTTCATCAACGGCTCGACCATGACGTTCTTCGACGTCCGGATTCCGGGGCTCGAAATGCTGGTCGTGCAGGCTGACGGCAATGATATCGAACCCGTCCCCGTGGACGAGTTCCGCATCGGCGTGGCGGAAACCTATGACGTGATCGTCCAGCCCAAAGATGAGCGCGCCTATGCCATTTTCGCCCAGAGCGAAGACCGCACCGGCTACGCAAGAGGCACTTTGGCCCCGCGCGAGGGCATGATCGCCCCCCTGCCGCCGATGGATCCGCGACCGGTCCGCACCATGGTGGACATGGGTATGGGAAACATGAAGCCCGGCGAAAGCATGAAGGACATGGATATGTCGGGGGACGTGTCCGGCATGAAAATGGACGGCGACATGGCCGGTATGGACATGAAGGGCATGGATATGAGCCACATGGCCATGCCGAAGATGGAAGTGGACGATCCCGGACCGCCGCCCATCAATGTCGAAAACCAGATGCGCGCCATAATGCCGATCGACCGCACCGGCAGCCCCGGCGACGGGCTGGAGAACAACGGCCGCCGCGTCCTGAACTATAGGCAACTCCGCGCCACGCGCCCCGGAGCGGATCTGCGGCCACCAACGCGGGAAATCATCCTGCACCTGACCGGCAATATGGACCGCTATATCTGGGGCATGAACGGCCGGAAGTTCTCGGAATCCGGCCCAATCCGCCTCAAGCTCGGCGAGCGCGTGCGTTTCACGCTCATCAACGACACCATGATGGAACATCCGATCCATCTGCACGGTCTGTGGAGCGAACTGGAAAACGGTCAGGGCGATTACCGCCCCTACAAGCACACGATCATTTCCCAGCCGGGCTCGAAGCTGAGCTATCTCGTGACGGCCGATACCCCCGGCATGTGGGCGTATCACTGCCATCTGATGTACCACATGGATCTGGGCATGTTCCGCACGGTGATCGTGGCATGAAACACGCCCTTTCCCTCACGGTTCTGGCCCTGGCAGCTCTGTCCGGCAGTGCCCACGCCGCCCAGACGGTCTATCACGCCGCCGATGCGCCGGAGGCGACGCCGGTCGTCTATATCGGCAACATCAAACCCTCGATGGATCAGGGCACCTGGCTGCACGGCATCTTCAATCAGCTTGAAGGCCGCTATGCGCCCGGCGGCACCGATTTCCGCTGGGATGGCGAAG
The DNA here is from genome assembly GCA_937880175.1 of uncultured Gluconobacter sp. Lineage (GTDB taxonomy): Bacteria > Pseudomonadota > Alphaproteobacteria > Acetobacterales > Acetobacteraceae > Gluconobacter. Next base: position 18,117 of record CALFLO010000013.1, on the reverse strand, counting down.
CCTGGTTCGGCGGGGACTACAACAAGATCTGGCTGAAATCCGAAGGCACGCTCGAAAAAGGCCGCCTGAGCGATGGCGACCACGAACTGCTCTATACGCGCTCCATCTCGCCCTACTGGAACCTTCAGGGCGGCGTGCGGATGGACCTTGATGACGGCCCGACCCGCACCTGGGGCGCGTTCGGCATCGAAGGTCTGGCACTGTATGAATTCGAGTTCGGGGCCACAGCTTATGTCAGCGATCGCGGACGTTTCGCCGCCCGCATCGAGGGGTCTTACGACTTCCTGCTGACCAACCGTCTGATCCTTCAGCCGCAGGCGGAGTTCAACCTGTACACGAAATCCGATGCGGGACGTCAGGCTGGCGCCGGTCTGTCGGATGTCGATGCCGGTCTGCGCCTGCGATACGAACTCTGGCGGAAATTCGCGCCCTACGTGGCCGTAACCTACTCCGGATATCTCACCCAGGCCCGCCGGATCGCCCGTGACCAGCACGACGACACCGGCTCCGTCCGCTTCAGCCTCGGCGTCCGAAGCTGGTTCTGATCATCCGTTTTTCATTAAAACAAAACCGAAAGCCCAACATCATGCGCAAGATTTTCCTCGCCCTGACCGCCCTTCTCGCCACCGGCACGGCTTACGCCGATCCGTCCATGTCTGGCATGGACATGAGCCACATGGATATGAGCGGCAACAGCAGCATGAGCATGCCCTCCGCCAAGGCGCAGGACCCCATGGCCGGACTGAGCATGGATCAGCAGATGGTCCTGTGCGCGCATCTTGAGACGCTCAGCAAACAGAAAAGCACCCTGACGCCGAAAATGAAGCAGCAGCGCGCGGCCTGTCAGAAAATGGACATGGGCATGACGAACAAGCCCGCGCCTGACGAAACGCTGGACCGCTGATCGCGCAGACTTCTCAGCGCATCATCCGGCGGACAACCTGGAGAAGCTCGTCAATCGCGTCTTCTCCCCCGTCGTCCTGCACCGCCCGACGCACGCAGCCATTGGCGTGGGACGACAGGATCTGGATGGACACGCCATCCAGCGCCGATTTGATGGCGGAGATCTGGGTCAGGATATCGACGCAGTAGCGGTCGTTCTCGATCATGTTGAGAACACCGCCGACCTGCCCTTCGATCCGGCGCACGCGGTTCGTCAGGGCCTTTTTGCGGGGCTGCTCGACACGACGGCCGTCATCGTCCAGCGGCGTGCAGCTCTCGCAGACATCCGCTGCATGTTCTTTATGGGATAGTGCCATTTTCAGGATCCGCCCTCTGCCAGACATTGCCGAACGTAACATCATGGGTTCATGCCCGCCCGTCCGGCGCCCACAGGCCGGTGTATGCCCCCCTGCGACGGGAATTTCCAGTCCAACGATGCGCCTGCGTGTTGCGGGATCGGAAAAAACCGAGTCCCCCCGCAGAAAAATCACATCCTGTTTCTGCACGGACAGACAGGCCTTTCCTTTTATTCCGGGCGCTTCTTCCGCGTCATGTCCCCACGGCAGGGGTTTTCATAAAATTTATTATAAAACCGGTGTTTCCCTTCAGTCTGAAGGGCTCCGGATGCAAATCATTCTCACTCCTCTTCCCGGACGGGCAGGATGCGCCTATCTAGGATGAAGGCCGGAGCCTCTGAGCCCGCGCCATCTTACCGGGGTACCGAACTGATGCTGTATCTGGATACACTGCCCATGGGCACACCTGCCGTGATCGAGAAGGTCGAGCAGCGTGCATCCCTGGACCCGATCGCCACACGACTGGAAGAGCTGGGCTTCGTCCCCGGCGAGGCCGTACAGGTTGTCGCGACCGGACCGATGGGCCGGGATCCGATCGCCGTGCGTCTGGGAACGTCGCGCTTTGCCCTGCGCCGGGGTGAAGCCGCGCGCGTGGGCCTGCGGACTGCTTCCTGACCTCCATGAGTTCGACAGCCTCCCCGCAGACGCCCGCCCCGCCTTTGCATATCGCCCTCGTCGGAAATCCGAACTGCGGCAAGACCTCCCTGTTCAACCAGCTGACGGGCAGCCGGCAGAAGGTCGCGAACTATGCGGGTGTGACGGTCGAGCGCAAGGAAGGGTTCTTCAACACCCCCAAGGGCCGCGCGATCCGCGTGCTCGACCTGCCGGGCGCCTACAGCCTTGATTCGACGAGCCCGGACGAGGACGTCACGCGCGATGTCTGTCTGGGACGTCACCGCTCCGAACCCCAGCCGGAAATGCTGGTGGCCGTCATTTCGGCAACCAATCTGCGCCTGCATCTGCGCTTCCTGCTGGAACTGAAGCAGCTCGGCCTGCCCGTCATCGTCGCGCTGAACATGATGGACGAAGCCCGGCGCAATGGCCTTCAGATCGACGTCGCCGGTTTGCAGGCCGATCTGGGCATGCCCATCGTCCCCGTCGTCAGCCTCAACCGCGCAGGCGTGGTGCCGCTTCTGCAAGCCTTCGATCTGCCTCTTCCCGCCCCTCCGGCGCCCTTTCCGGCGGGGATCGACCCCCATATGGAAGTGCGGCGGCTTCTGGCGGCGCATGTCGTTGATCCATCCGCCGGAAAGGACCGCCTGACGGACCGGCTGGACCGGCTGTTCCTGCATCCGGTCTGGGGGCCGGTCATTCTTCTGGTCGTGCTGTTCGTCATGTTCCAGACCGTCTTCGCCTGGGCGCAGCCGCTCATGGACGGACTGGGCAGCGGGATTTCGACCTTCGGGCAGATCGTCCTCAAGCCCTTGCCGGACGGCATCCTGCACAGCCTGCTGGCCGACGGCGTGCTAGCAGGGGCTGGCACGGTCATCGTGTTCCTGCCGCAGATCCTCATCCTGTTCCTGTGGATCCTCGCCCTTGAGGAATCCGGCTATCTGCCGCGCGCCGCCTTCCTGCTGGACAGGCTGATGGCGCTGGCCGGGCTGAGCGGCCGGTCCTTTATTCCCCTGCTGTCGAGCTTCGCCTGCGCCATCCCGGGCATCATGGCGGCGCGGACAATCCAGAACCCGCGGGACCGTCTGGTCACGATCCTGATCGCGCCGCTCATGACGTGCTCGGCGCGTTTGCCGGTCTATACGCTGCTGATCGGCGCGTTCGTGCCGCATCATACGGTGCTCGGGATTTTCGGGCTTCAGGGGCTGGTCCTGTTCGGGCTTTATGCTGTGGCCATCATCAGCGGCGTCATCGCGGCCCGTGTCATGACGCGGGGCGTGAAGTCCGAAGAACACCCGCTGCTGCTCGAACTGCCGCCCTATCGCCGCCCGAACCTCAAGAGCCTCGCGCTCGGCCTGTGGCAGCGCGCGGTGATGTTCCTCTCCCGCGTGGGGACGATCATCGTCTCGCTGAACGTGCTGCTCTGGGCGCTGTCGAGCTTCCCGCTGCCGCCCGCGGGCGCTCCGGGTGCGGCCATTGATTACAGTCTGGCCGGGCGCATCGGGCATCTGATGCAGTGGGTCTTCGCGCCCATCGGCTTCAACTGGCAGATCTGCGTCTCGCTGATCCCCGGCCTTGCGGCGCGTGAGGTGGCCGTCAGTTCACTGGCGACCGTCTATGCCATCGGGGCCACGGATGACGGCGCGGCCGACAAGCTCCTGCCGCTGCTCTCGACGCAGTGGAGCATGGCAACAGCATTCTCGCTGCTGGCATGGTATGTTTATGCGCCGCAATGCATTTCCACACTGGCTGTCATGCGGCGGGAAACCGGGTCCATCAGAACCGTTCTATGGGCTGCGGCGTATCTGTTCGGACTGGCCTATCTGGCGGCGTTCCTGACCTATCACATCACCCGCGCCATTACGGGAGTTCCCTGATGATCGAAGTTGCTGTTGCCCTGCTGATCGTCTGCGCCGCCGCCATTTACTGGTATGCGCGGCTCTTCCCCCAAAGCTGGGGCCGCCTGCGCACGGCCGTGGGCCTGTCCGCACCGCAACCCACGGTCGGCAAGGGCTGCGGCGGCTGCTCGGGCTGTGACCGGTCCGGCAAGGGTGGCTGCCACTAAGACAGCCGCCCTGCAGGATCAGGCCTTCTGAAGGCCCGGATTGCCGCGCTCGACGGCGAAGCTGGCATAGGTGGACAGCGCGCCGTCCCGTACCATGACCCGATCAATAGTCTTAAGATCGGCGTGCCACACTTCCGGCCCGACATCACACAGAACATAACCGCGCCTGTCGGTCGTGGCCTTCAGATGCGGATTCAGGCTGCGGGCAATCCGGCTGAAATGATCGTCATCGCCCAGTCCGTCCGCGCCCGATGAAATGGACGTCGCCAGGAACTCGACCGAGACCGGCTTGCCCCGACCCGGTTCAAGCAGCAGGTCTCCTGCGAAATGCCGGTGCGCGTCCCCGGTCACGTTGACCACGTTACCGGGACAATGCGTGTCGATGAAGTCCAGCAGGCGCTTGCGGCTGTAGAGATAGCCCGACCACTGATCCATGCTGTAAACCAGCTCAGAATGGGCGGATTTGCGATGCGCCAGATCCATAAGCATGACCTGATGCGCCAGCAGGTTCCACTTCGCATTCGACTGTCCCAGACCATCGAACAGCCATTCTTCCTGCTGCGCGCCCATCATGGTGCGCTCCGGCGACCAGACGTCCCTACCCTGCGCCGCATTCGTGTCGCCATAAGCCTGATCGCTGCGATACTGGCGCGTATCCAGCACGAACATGTTCATCAGGTCACCGAAGCGGAAGCTGCGATAAAGCTGCATGTGGCTGCCATCGGGAATGGACGTCGCCCGCAGCGGCATGTTCTCGTAATACGCCTGTAGCCCCGAGGCCCGGCGCAGACGGAAAATCTCCGGCGGCGTGCCGTCCTGATCGGTATCCCCGGCCCAGTTGTTGTCGATCTCGTGGTCGTCAAAGCTGACGATCCAGGACGTTGCCGCATGGGCGGCCTGAAGATCCGGATCCATTTTGTACTGGGCATAACGGCGGCGATATTCGTCCAGCGAATAACATTCCGGTCCGACATGGCGGCGCAGGACATGCGCTTTCTGGCCGTCGATGTCGCGCAGATGATCCCCGCTGTCCGGGCCTTCGTAAATGTAATCGCCATAGTGGAACACGAAGTCGATCGGCTCGTTCGCGATGGCGCGCCAGGCGGTGTAGTAGCCATATTCGTAATGCTGGCAGCCGGCTGCGGCAAAGCGCACACGCGACAGCGGTGCACCCGGCAGCGGGAGCGTGCGACCCCGGCCAATGGCACTTTCGTAACCTGCGATATGGAAGCGATACCAGTATGGGCGGTCCGGCTTCAGACCCGCCACCTCGACATGAACCGAATGGGCCAGTTCGGGATGCGCCAGTGTCTGTCCGCTCTGCACGGGCTTCGAGAACGTTTCATTCTCGCTGATCTCCCAGTTCACCAGAACCGGCTTGAGGACGTCCATGCCCCCCGCCTCCTGTAGCGGATCCGGTGCCAGCCGCGTCCAGAGCACCAGCCCGTCGGAGGCCGGATCGCCAGAGGCCACGCCGAGCTGGAACGGGGAGGCTTTGAAGCTCGGGTTCTTTTCTAGATCGCGCGGAACGGCCGCACGCAGGGCACGGACCCGCGTGGACAGGAGGAGACCCGCGCCAAGGCCGGTCAGCAGGCTTCTACGTTTCATGAACACCATGCAGCAGTTCTTTCCTACAGAGCCCGGTTCGCAGCGGAACCGGGCTCCCAGAGGTCTTGGGACACACGCCCTCCGCTCTGTGGACACTTGGAACGGGGTTTTGCCCACTCCCCGAAGCGGCATTTCATGAAACTGTCACGAATGAGCGCTCACGAATTCCCTAAACGCTGATCCGCCGCTGCTCGGACAAACTCCCCGGCGCGGCTGTGATTCGGAAACGTCCAGCAACGGGAACATGGATGCGCTGTCAGCAGGAATGGTTGCGTCTTTATCGCAGGGTGCGTTCCCGGACCCGCCGGGATGATGCGGATGATCATCTTCAGAACGCGTTCATGAGCTATTTCGAGCGCCCTGAAGGCAGCGTGCAGCATCAGGACGCCTATATCACCCGCAGCGCCATCAATTCCTCGCTCAATGCGATCCGACGCGAGCAGCAGGGATGCGTCCAGGCGGCGGAAGGGTTCGAGACGCTTCTCGACACCCCGGACCCCGCGCCGTCACAGGAGCAAATTTATGAATCGAGCCAGAAGCTCGCGCATTTTCATGCGGGCTGCGAACAGCTTCCGGACAGGACCCGTCAGATCTTTCTGATGAACCGTGTTGAAAAAATGAAGTACAGCCATATTGCGCAATCACTGACGATCAGTGAAAGCAGTGTTGAAAAACATATCGCAAAGGCGCTGGTCTTCCTTTCAACATGGATGGACCACTGAAATACCGATCTGATGGATGTCATCAAAACCCGCGCGGCAGAATGGATTGCGCGCCTGCATGCCGGGGACTGCACGCCCCTCGATCATGACAGGTTCCGGGACTGGCTGACGAGCGATCCGCGGAACGGTCCGGTCTTCGAACATATGACCGAACTGTGGGAGCTGTCCGGCGGCCTTTCCTGCCCCGCGCCCGTGACGATTCCGACCCGTGCGACCCGAGGCCCCGCGCTCAGCCGTCGCCATGCGCTGGCCGGACTGGTCGCGACCGTCTTTCTCGCAGCGCCGCCCTGGGAAGGCGCGCATGCCAGCCGGATCGAAGAGACGGGCACGGGCAGCATCCGCGATATCCACATCACGCCTCACACTCATTGCCGCCTCGACACCCAGACGCGCCTTGTTGTGGGGCTTAATGGACGGCAGGCAAGGCTCTGTCACGGACAGGTCATGCTCTCGACCACCGGTCCCGACCCGTTCCATCTCTCCGCCGATGGCATGACCGTGCAGCTTCACGACCAGACGGCGGCCGATATCCGGATCAACCGGGGCGATACGGAAGTCACGGCCGTCCGGGGCAAGGTATTCCTGAGCGCTGTGGCCCTGCGCGCGGCCGGACGCTGGGTCATGCCCGGGCAGCGTCTGCGGATGTACCGCAACGGGGGTTGGAACATCGACTATCCGGATCTGGAAACGCTGCTGTCCTGGCAGGGCGGCGAGCTTGTGTTCCGCAATCAGCCGCTGGCGGACGTTATTCAGGAAATCAACCGCTATGCCTCACGGCAGATCGTGCTGTCCGCGCCGCGTCTGGCGTCGCAGCGTCTGAGCGGCGTTTATCACGTCCGGCAGGGGGACGCGTTTTTGCAGATGCTCCCCCATCTGCTGCCGCTGCGGATCCGGCCCGCGCACAATGCTTACGAAATTGTTGCTTTGTGACGTTTCGATGAAAACCGTTGCATCACGCTGAGGTTTTCGTTTTTTCATCTGTCTTCCTGTCGAGACCGCATTCAGGCCCGACGACAGGAAACGAGCCCCATGACCCCGTCCACCCGTTACCCCCGCCGCACCGTTCTGCTTCTGTCGGCAGGCGCGACCATTCTGACGCAGACGCTGTCCAGTGCCTTCGCTGCCCCGGCTTCGAACGTGCATATCGCCCCCCAGCCCATGGGGCAGGCCCTCGTGACACTGGGGCAGCAGACCGGCCGCAACATCATCTTCACGTCCGATGCGGTGGCCCATCTTCGCGCGCCAGCCGTGGATGGCACGCTCTCGGCGGACGATGCGGTCAAACGCCTTCTGCGCGGGAGCGGACTGAAGGCCGAGGCCATGCCCGATGGCGGCGTCATCATCCGCAAGGATACCTCTGCGCGCCCAAAGCCGCAGCGCCTGCGTGAGACGCAGGCGCATGAGATCGAGCAGATCGTCGCAACCGGCCACCGTACCCGTTCGGTCATGAGCGTCAGCGGTGACGAAATGCAGACGCTCATGCCGGGCCAGAGCCCGATGCAGGCGCTGGATCTTCTGCCAGGTGTCACGTTCACCAACGTCGATCCCTGGGGCAATAACGAGCAGAACTCCAGCATTTACGTCCACGGCTTCAACCAGAACCAGCTCGGCTACACGATGGACGGCGTGCCGCTCGGGGCCGGGGCTTATGGCAACTATAACGGCCTGTCTCCGCAGCGCGCGGCCATCAGTGAAGACATCGGATCGACGTCCCTGTCCTCTGGCGCCGGTGCGCTGGGTACGGCCTCGACCAGCAATCTGGGCGGGACGATCGAGTTCACCACGCGTGACCCGAAGCAGAAAGCCGGCGCCACGATCAACCAGACCTTCGGCAGCTATTCCACGTTCCGCACCTTCGCGCGCGTCGATACGGGCAATTTCGGCAACGGCAATTCAGCCTATATGGCGTTCGCCCGTCAGGACGCCCGTCCGTGGAACCTCGGTAACGCCAACCGGCAGGGCGGTTATCAGGTGAATGGAAAGTTCGTCCACAAGGGCGAAAACACCACCATCACCGCCTATTTCGACTGGCAGAACAAGGCCGAGCCAAACACGCAGGGCCTGACGGCGCCTACCGATCTGTATGCACGCGGTGCGTTCTTCCCGGATCTGAACGCCGCCATGGCGGGATACCCGGCTGAAAGCTCGACCAAAGCCGGACCGGCAACGCCGAACAACAAGTATTACTTTTCCGCCGCGCAGCGGACCGACTACCTGACCTATCTGAAGATTTCCCACCGGTTCTCCCCGAACCTGAACTGGGACAACCAGCTTTACTTCCATTACGACGATGGCGCAGGCGTGGTGGCGACATCCATCCGCACGAACGCGATCCTGACGATCCTTGGAAGCTATCTCGACCCGACCGGCACGAAATACATCAAGAACGGCCAGTTCACCTACAGTGTCGCGGGGATCGACCCGAAGGTCTGGAACGCGACCGGAGGCACGGGTTTTGCCGTCCGCACCACGGAATACAGCGACTATCGCGGCGGCCTGACCAGCACGCTGCATTATCGCCTCGGCCATCACAACATCGAACTGGGCGGCTGGTATGAGCGCAACAACAACGAACAGGGCCGCTACTGGTATCCGCTCACCAGGAACGACACGCTGACGCCCTATACGCGCCCGACCAACCCGCTGTTCACGCAGTGGAACAACGCGTTCTACACCAACACCTTCGTCACACACCTTCAGGACAGCTGGAAGGTCACGCCACGCCTCACTCTGACGGCAGGGTTCAAGTCCGAACTGGTCTATACGAACGGCACGCTGCCGGTCGCTGCCCTGCCGCAGTCGCTGGCCTCGTCGGTGAAGGGTGCGAAGACGATCGTCGATACCAGCACCCAGACCATCGCAGGCGGCACGATCCCGTCCTACAATCCGTTCCTACCAGCCTTCGGCGCGCTGTGGAACTTCACCCAGCACGAACAGCTCTTCGCGAATATCCAGGAGAACATGGATTCCTTCGCCTCCACCGGATATGGCTCGACTTCTCCCTGGGCCGTGTCCAATCAGGCGGATTTCGAGAAGTTCAAGCGCAGCGGCAAGCCTGAGTCGTCATGGACCTATGAAACCGGCATCCGCACCAGCCACCCGATCAATACGCGCATCCTGACCGGCATCAGCGGGCAGCTCGAATATTATCACGTCGATTTCTACAACCGTCTCGGCACCATTTCGCCGCCGGGTCAGGGCATTTCCGGCGTCGGCAATACGGTAGCGAACCTCGGCAGCGTCTCGACGAACGGCATGGACATGTCCTTCACACTGCGTTTCGGACCGCATTTCTCGATCTATGATGCCGTGTCCTATGTCAGCAGCATCTACGGCAACGACTTCATGGATGGCGCAACGCTGTATGCGACAAAGGGCAAGAAAGTCCCCGCCATTCCGGCCTGGTCCGACAAGTTCGCCGTCAACTACAATCAGGGCGGCTTCAATGCCCAGTTCAGCGGCAGCTATATGGGCGTGCGTCCGGGCACGATTACCAACAGCGTCATGGTGCCGCCCCGCGTGCAGCTTGCCTTCAGCTCCAGCTACACCTTCCGCCAGATCCCGCACATGAACAGCCTCAAGCTCCAGTTCAACGCCAGCAACCTGACGAATGCGCGGTCGTGGTCTTCGATTTCCGCAGGCGATGCCAACACCTATACCGGCTATCCGACAGCCCCACGCATGTTCTTCGGAACGGTTTCCGCCGCGTTCTGAAGCCGGTCTTCCGTCCCCGACCGGACATGAGCCTCTCCCCGGACAGCATCCCGCTGCTCCCGGGAGAGGCTTTTTTACGCCAGCCCGTCTGCTGCCAAGAGTCCCGCCGTTCACGCCTTGGGAATACGAACGCTCACACAGTCGTGAAGGCGAAAATTTTCCCACGCTGCACCGAGCAGGCGATCGATCCCGCGAACGCGGGTTTACCGGGGACTGTGAACGGAACCTTCTTTCGAAGACGCGGACATTCTCCACCCCAAATCAGCGCGATACCGCTCCATCACAGAAGTGTGTCGTTTGATTGCTGAAAACCGGACGCCTATGTCTTGATGTGTCGAAGTTGTGACGCGACACGCCACAAGAGAATGGGATGACTTCATGAAACTTTTGGCCGTTCACCCAAGTGCCCTGATGTACACGCGCGTGTTCCTGAGGCTCGAACCACTTGGTCTTGAACTTGTGGCAGGTGCCGCACGCAATGAAGGACATGATGTTCAGATCATCGATCTTCAGGTCGAGGCCCATGAAGACTACTGGAAACGTCTTGCAGACTTCCAGCCCGATATCGTTTGTTTTTCAGGAAGCTATCTCGCCAACATCCCCGAGATCCTGGACCTGTGCAAGGAAACGAAGCTGCGGATGCCGGGGAAATTCATTTTCGTCGGCGGACATTCGGTCTCGTTCATCGCACCCGACGTCCTGCAACTGTCAGAAGGCGCCATCGACTGCATTCTCAAGGGCGAGGGCGATGCGACGGTCGGGCTGCTGCTGGATGCGATCGAGAAGAAAACCGATCTGCTGAAAGTCCCGGGCGCCATCACGGCCGAAGGTGAAGGCCCTCCCCCCATTTTCGTCAAAAGCCTCGACACCGTCCGCCCGGCACGCGATCTGCTCCATCACCGCAACAAGTATTTCATTGGCACGCTGGATCCGGCGGCTTCAATCGAGTTCGCCCGCGGCTGCCCATGGGACTGCACGTTCTGTAGCGCCTGGACGTTCTATGGCCGCTCCTACCGGACCGTCAGCCCGCAGGTCATTGCCGACGAGCTGGAAGCACTCAATGAACCGGGGATCTTTATTGTTGATGATGTCGCCTTTGTTCACGAAGAACATGGCATGGCCATCGCCAATGAAATCAAGAAGCGCGGCATCAAGAAGGAATACTACCTTGAGACCCGCGCGGACGTACTTCTGCGCAACAAGGAAGTCTTCAAGGTCTGGAGCGAAATCGGTCTGACCTATATCTTCATCGGGCTTGAGGCCGTGGATGAGGAAGGACTGAAACAGTTCCGCAAGCGCGTCTCGCTGGATGCCAATTTCGAAGCGCTGGACTATGCCCGCTCACTGGGCCTGACGGTGGCGATCAACATCATCGCCGATCCGTCCTGGACGCGTGAGCGTTTCGAGGCCGTGCGTCAGTGGTGCCTCGAAATCCCGGATATCGTGAACATTTCCGTCACGACGCCCTATCCCGGCACCGAAATCTGGCACCGCGAGGCCCGGCGCCTGACGACGCGCGACTATCGCCTGTTCGACATCCAGCACGCCGTCCTGCCAACCACACTGCCTCTGCCCGAATTCTACAAGGAACTCGTCAAGACGCAGCAGGTGCTCAACACCAAGCATATGGGCTGGGAAGCGCTGAAGGGTACGGTCGGGATTGCAACGCGCCTTCTGATGCACGGGCAGACGAATTTCGTGAAAATGCTGTGGAAGTTCAATTCGGTCTTCGATCCGAAGCTCCAGTTGTCCGACCACATGCGCAAACCGCGCTACGAGATGCCACTCCAGCCGGATGTCGTGGACAAGATCGATCGCAAGGCGCTCTACGTCCATGGCCCCGGCGGACGGCGGACCCGCGCGCTCGACGATGCGACAGAAGGCTTTGTGGACGAGACCCGCATGGGGGCGGAGGCCGCAGCCGCGGAATAACGGTCAGGAAGATGGTGAGAGCGGGCTGAGGCGCCAGACGTTTTCAGACGCGGGGCATCGCCCTTTCAGCCCGCCTTCAACGGCCCGGCTTTCCAGAAGCATGAAAGTATAGGCATGCCCGTACCATTCGCGCAGGAAAGCCTCGCTGACAGAGAAAGGCGGCCCCTTCAGGCAGGACTGGTCGTAGTCAAGCGTCACGAGGAGTTCAGGAACCGGGCCGGTCAGGGACAGGAGATGGGCGGCATAAGCCCGGCGCAGATCTTCGGGCAGGGCAATCAGCGCAGCACGGTCATAAATACCGTCCATCGGGCCGAGCAGATCCGGCGTCAGGTCGAAAATATTGCTTGCGAAAATGCGGATGGTCCCGGCGGAAAAGCAGCGCAATCGGCCTGCTTCCACAATATCGGGCGTGATACCAAGATCGCTGAAAAACCGGCGCACCGCGATATCGCTGAGCTCACATCCGGTCACGCGATAACCCTGCCCCGCGAGCCAGACCATATCCTGACTCATGCCGCACAAAGGCACGAAAATCCGCGCGCCAACCGGAAGCTCCAGCGCCGAAAGGTGACGGGTCAGGAGCGGATTGGCCTGCGCTTCATGAAAGCCCGTCTCACCGCGTTCCCATTTTTCCTGCCAGAAAACGGCGTTCGATCCTGCGTCCATAAGCCCGGCGATCCTCCCTGTCCTGCCGGGCCGATCCTGTGCCCGGTTTCCCTGATGAAGCAATGGCCTGCGCGGGGAAAATATGAGAAAAGCCGCTCATGGTCATGCTCACACCCTCCCAGCGGCAGGCGCTTGATGAAATCATTGCCGCACATGCCGCAGGACGGCCGACGCATCTTCTGACGGGGTATGCGGGCAGCGGTAAGACAACGCTGATGCAGGCCGTCGCCCGGCATTTTATGGGCGAAAAGAAGGTGGTCGTCATCACGGCCCCCACCCACAAGGCCACCGCCGTCCTGCGCTCGAAAGTCGATCGGGACGTCGATTGCCGGACCATCCAGAGCCTGCTGAGCCTTCAGCCGTCCTCACAGGGCACGACCACAACCCTCGTGCGCTCCAAACGACCGCAGACGATCGCCGATGGGGTCGTGATCGTTGATGAATGCTCCATGCTGTCCGCGGAACTGATGAACTGGATCCGCGATCTGCTGCGCTACTGCTTCGTGCTGTTCGTAGGCGATCCGGCCCAGCTCCCGCCCGTGGGGGAAGCTGCGTCGCCGTCCTTTTCCGTCCCCTCGCGCTCCCATCTCGAAACCGTCGTGCGACAGGCGGCGGGCAATCCGATCCTCGAAGCCGCGACCATCATCCGGCACAGTCAGGGCAGTGAAGCCGACTGGAGCTGGGTCCGCGATGCGCGTCAGGACCAGATGGGCCTGTTCCTCCCCAAGGACGTGGAGAGCTGGGTGCGCAAGGCCTTCCTGTCCGACGCTTTCGAGGCCGACAACGACTGGTGCCGCTATCTGTGCTGGACGAATGCACGCGTGCATCAGATCAACCGGATGGTCCGGCTCTGGCGCTATGGCGGTGAAACGCCCACGCCCTTCATGCCCGGCGAACGTGTCGTGTCCCGCGCGCCGTTCTCCGTCCAGCAGGAAGAAAGCGGACCACGTCAGGCCATCGCCACGAACGAGGAAGTCCTCGTTATGGACATCAAGCCCGGTCGGCTGTCGTACAAGTTCGAGCTCTGCAAGGACGTTCCGGCCTGGGTCGCGGATATCGCGTCATGGGAAGTGACGCTGCTGACCATGGCGGGCGAGGAAATCACCGGCCATATCGTGCAGAACCCGAAGGATCTGGAGGCCGTGGACCGGCGTCTGGTGCAGGAAGCGAAACAGCAGCACCGGCGCTGGAGCCACCGTTTCGCATTTCACAACGCGCTGCTCCAGCTTCAGGCGATCTATGCCATGACCGTCCATACGGCACAGGGCAGCACGTTTAAAAACGTGTTCGTGGATCTCGGCGATATTGGCCGCCGCGCCCGGCAGAACCCGCTGGAGACGCAGCAGCTCTGCTACGTGGCGGTGACGCGCGCGACCGACATGGTGTTTCTCGTCAACACGGCGGGTCTTTCCGCACGATAGGCCGCGACGCCCAGAGCGACGCCAGAATGGACCCCGAGACGTTGTGCCAGATGGAGAAAACTGCTCCCGGCAGCGCCGCCAGCGGCGAGAAATAAAGCCGTCCCAGCGTCGCCGCGAGGCCCGAGTTCTGCATCCCGACTTCCAGCGCCAGCGTGCGGCAGACCGTCTCGTCAAATCCAAGCAGCCGCCCGCCCCAGTAGCCGCCCAGCAACCCGATCCCGTTATGCAAAACGACCGCCAGCAGCATGATCGGGCCAGCCTCTTTCAAAGACGGCCCTACCCCCGCGACGATGGCCCCGATGATGAGCAGGATCGAAACCATGGCCACAAGCGGCAAAGCAGGCTCGACCCGGCGGACAGCGCGGTGGCACAGGGTATTCAAAATCACGCCCGCCAGAACAGGAAGCGCCACCATCGTCAGGATGCTGCGAAACAGCGCCCAGCTATCCACGGCAACGCCCGCAGACACATAGAACCGCACCAGAAGCGGTGTTGCGACGATCCCGACGAGGGTCGAGAACGCGCTGATGCTGACGGAGAGCGCAACATCCCCGCGCGACAGATAGATCATGACATTCGAAGCCGTGCCGCTCGATACGCAGCCGACCAGCACCATGCCCGTCGCCAGCGCAGGCGGCATCGACAGCAGATGCGCGATCCCCCAGGCCGCGAGCGGCATGACGAGATAATGCAGCCCCACCCCAGCCAGAACCGGCGCGGGACGGCGCAGGATCCGTCCGAAATCCGCAGGCGTGAGGGAAACGCCCATGGTGAACATGACAAAGGCCAGAAGCGGCGTAATGGCCGGGACCAGCGTCAGAAACGGTCCCGGCAGAAGGAGGGCGAGACCGGACACCACGATGGCCCAGATCGGGAAAAGACGCGTCATCATCGGGGCGACACCAGGGAAAAAAGGGATTTTTCAGGAGACATTCGACTCATCTTGATGAAGATGACAGAAACGCCCTTATGCCGGGCAGGAGCCGCCCCGTCATCCCTTCCACCGGACAGCGCAGGAAACAGACAGCCTGAAAAATGCCATTAACCCGGAGGTAAGGTCGGGCCGTGTTTATTGCGTTGCAGGGAGTCGAAACCCGTCTTCCTGCATTTCCGGGAGTGGCCTGTACAGCCTGTTCAATCGCCCATGCGCCATCAATGACTCCTGATCCACCCACTCTGCTCGGATGCAGCGCGGTTATTTTCCTGCTTCTGGGCGTTCACTTCATTCTGACTGAACTCCCCAGCAGAAGATGGTCGCGTATGGCCTGGTACGCAGCCCCGTTTCTTCTGGGGGCCGTCTCCAGCCTGCTCTTCACCATTCCGACCCTGTTTCCCGGGTTATGGGGATTGCGGCTGGGCGCCCTGTTCATGATCATGGCCTATGGGACGGCGTGGCAGGCCATGCGTGTCATGCTCGGCAGTCCGCCGCAGATGCTGCTGCTTCTGGCCGCTGGCAGCCTCTGTTTCATGCTTTCGGTTCTGGCTGGCACAACTGGCATCTTCCATGTGATCAGCACGACCTGCCGCCTGAGCATTATTGCGGCTTTTCATGCCCTGGCAGCCCGTGACCTCCAGCAGAAAGTCCCGATCCGGACACCCGCACGACGCAGCCTGCTGAGACTGCTGCGTCTGTATGCCGGCTTTCATCTGCTGCTGGTGCCATTCGTCTTCTGGATGCCCGCTCCGCTTGGCGCTGCTCCGACCACGATCTGGGCCGTAACGACCTATAATTTCCTGTCCGTTATCGAAGTGGCGCTCTTTGCGCTGGCCATGATCGCCATTCCCTGGGAGCAACTCGCTTTCCGCCAGCAGGAACTGATCCTGCAGGATCCGCTTTCAGGCGGCAGCAACCGCAGGGCCTTTCAGGCCTGGCTGGAAAATGATGGCAAAATCTGCGCCCACGAAGCCCTTCTCATGGTTGATATCGACCATTTCAAATCCATCAACGATGCCCATGGTCATGCCGTCGGAGATCAGATCATCATCGCCATGGGCCGTGTCTGTACCGAAATTCTCTACCCCCCGACGATCTTGTTCCGCATCGGCGGAGACGAGTTCGTCGTGGTGTTCCAGTGCGGCAGCCTCGACGAAATGCTCGCAACTGCCCAGCGCCTCAGAAAGGCCTTCTCAACAGAAACACGCATGATCGGCGGAGGCGCCGTCACGGCAACCCTCAGCATTGGCGCCGCGCTGTGTCCCGGCAGGGGCATTCCCCGCACGGAGCTTCTGGCGCAGGCCGATAACGCGCTTTACATCGCAAAACAGTCCGGCCGGAACCGTGTGGTTCATGCCCCGTGGGACGAAGCGGCGACACCACTCCACACTGCCTCCCTTGCTGACAGAAGAGCCCATCAACTCTGAAGGATGGGGTGCCCTCCCGAATCCGTGATTCGGCTTCTGAAAATGAAATCACCTGTATTCATAAACCTCTGGAAAAACGGGCTTTTCCGGAACATTCCGCCCCTTCGGGAAGGATGAGACTTCCAGCCTGAAGTTTTGGGTTTCCGTGATGCGATCAAAGTGCCAAAAGCCCTCGCGTTCGGGACGCTCAGGTCGCCGTTCCAGTCAGGAAGTCCGCCGTGTTCAAAACGCTCTCCGGTCCGGCGATCGCAGGCCTCTGCGCCCTGTTCGCCTCGACCTTCATTGCGGTGACAACCGAGGTCGCACCGGTTGGTCTGCTGATCGATATGGCCAAGTCCTTCGACATTACCGAAGGGCATGCCGGACTGGCCGTCAGCGCCTATGCGCTGCTCGTCGCGTTCGGGGCCGTCCCCATCACGATCGCCACGAGCCGCATGGACCGCAAGATGCTCATGCTGCTCTGCCTTGCAGGATACGTTATCTCCAACCTGATTTCCGCCATGGCGCCGAACTTCGTCATCGTCTGCGCCGGACGTGCCCTTGGCGGCCTGTCGCACGCACTTCTGATGTCCATTGCCGCCGCCTACGCCGCGCACCTCGTGCCGGAGCGCATGACCGGACGGGCGATTTCCTTTGTCTTCGGCGGTACGTCGCTGGGGTCGGTTCTGGGCGTTCCTGGCGCGGCTGCGATCAGCCATTTCGCAAGCTGGCGCGTGGCCCTTTACGTCATTGCCGGACTCGCCGCCCTGCTGACGATCTTCATCGCGCTGTATCTTCCGCCCGTTCGCGGGGCCGACACGAAGGCGCTCAAGGTCCCGACCATCCGCTCCCCACAGGCCGCACGCATTTTCGGCGTGGTGATCGGCGTGAACGCCGTGTTCTTCTTCGCCCATAACCTGCTCTACACCTATGTCTCCCCGCTTCTGCTGGCGCATGGCCTGCCGGAGCACCTGCTGAGCATTGCGCTGCTTGTGACGGGGGCTGTCAGCATTTTCGGCCTGTGGGCTGCGGGACAGGTCGTGGATCGCTGGCCGGCAGCGGGGCTTTTTGGCGGCGGCATCGCCATGCTCATCGGCATGATCCTGGTTTACGGCCACCTTGTTTCCGCATGGCCGAGCGTTGGGGCCGTCGGGCTGTGGTGCATGGGCTATGCCGCCATCATTCCCTTCGTCATGTCAGGCGCCATCCGCGCACGCGCGACCAGCGCGGATGTGGCGGGCGCGGCCATCAACAGCAGCAGCAATTTTGGCATCCTGCTGGGCTCCGCGATTGGCGGTCATCTTCTGAGCACCCTGGGATTTGCGGTGCTGTGCCCGGCCTCCGTCGTGATCGCGCTGGGCGGAATCCTGCTGGCCGCCTTCAATCCCGCCGCGTTCCCCCGCCGTCTCCAGCACGACTGAGGGAACGGGCTCGGACTGCTACCCCTAGCCGATCATGTCCTTTTCCTTCTTTTCCCGCTCCGCCCCGATGCTGAGCTTCTGATAGATCCCCAGGGCAACAACCATACCCGTCGCCACAACGAGAAGGGCGGCGGGATAGAGAATATCGCTGGGCGCTTTACCACTGCGCTCAAACACGCCGACCAGCCCTTCAATGAAGACGGCAATGATAACGGTGGTCATGAATTTGGTCAGGCTGACGCGAGCCTCGGCGATGGACTGTTTGCCCTTGGGCCGCAGGACTTCTTCCTCAATGAAGTATTTCGCCACGTCGAAGAC
>CALFLO010000012.1 GCA_937880175.1 uncultured Gluconobacter sp. | reverse complement strand
TGGTCTTATCTGGGCGCCTTTCCTTCCGTTGGCCAAAAAGCACTCACCGTTGGCTTGACTCTTGGCGGAAGCGGCGGTGGTGGAGGCAATAGTTCATACGTTAAAGTTGTCAACGAAACGTCCGGAAAGATCCAGACTCAGGGGGCCGGGGCGCAGGGGATCTCCGCCATGAGTATTGGCGGCGGAGGCGGCACAAGCGGCGATGTGACAACAATCGGAAACCTAGGGAGTTTTCAGGGTAATATCGGTCTTACGGTCGCCCTTGGCGGAAAAGGTGGGAACGGCGGCAGCGGGGGGGACGTGTCTGTCACCAATGACGGGAGTATCGAAACCACCGGAGATTTTTCAGGTGGCATTTTTGCAAGCAGCATCGGCGGCGGCGGCGGCGCTAGTTCTCTTGTCGATACCACAACCAAAGTCGGCTTGACCCTTCCTGAAAGTATAGAGGGCGTAACGAACAAGGCCATAGACGTTTTAAGTCTCGCAGACAGTATCACTGTAAATGCCTCGCTGGGTGGTTCGGGGGGCAACGGCGGGGTGGGCCAGAGTGTCTCCGTCTTCAATACGGGACTCATTGAAACACAGGGTGCCAATTCCGAGGGTATTCTTGCTCAAAGTGTCGGCGGTGGCGGAGGGACTGCGAAAGGATTTCTTGGTGGTGGCGCTGGGACGATAGGTGGAAACCTTACGATCGGCGGATCCGGTGGAAAAGGCGGCAGCGGCGGTAGCGTCACGGTCGTCAATAAACCCGGTGGAAAGATCGTAACCCAGTTGGCGGGATCCGCCGGGATCCTGGCTCAGAGTATTGGTGGTGGTGGTGGGAACGGTGGCGGCTATGCCAAGACAAACACGTCCATTTGGGATGAAAATACATTTAAGTTCGTCACCTCCCTTATCAGGGAGGCATATAAATCTGGAGATTTTGCTTCAAAGAAAACGGCTCTGAAAGATTATTCTTCAATAAAAACGGCTATGGCAAGAGCGAAGGCGTTAACCAGTATTCTGGATTCCATGAACGTTATTATGGATAAGAATGCATCTATTGCAGAAAAAATCTCCAAATCGACATTTTTTGTTGGCCTGGCGGCTCTTCAGCTTACTTACCAAGACAAACTGAAGGAATTTAATGATACTCTAGAGGAGGGTGCTTCGAAGGCACCGATAGATGCTAACCTTACTGTGTCGATTGGTGGAAGTGGGGGTGACGGTGGGGTCGGTGAAGCTGTTGTTGTCAACAACTGGAGCAGCATCTTTACCAACGGATCAACGGCGTCTCCAGGGATTGAGGCACAGTCAATTGGCGGCGGAGGCGGTATAGGTGGCGCTGCTTTCAGCGACGGCATCAACAGATTAAATGTGACTGTTTCGGTTGGTGGAAGTGGCGGAAAAGGCGGCAATGGTGGGCGGGTAACCGTTGAAAATTCTGGTCAGATCAAGACTGTCGGGGATTTTTCATCTGGTGTTCTGGCCCAGAGCATCGGCGGCGGTGGCGGCGTCGGTGGGAGTGCGACGAGTTCGCAAAAAGCCGTGAGTTTATCAGGGCATGTCAATATAGGCGGTACGGGCGGGGCCTCGTCTAACGGTGGCGCTGTCACGGTTTCCAATAGCGGCCGCATCGTGACTTACGGTCAGCAGTCCGACGGTATTATTGCCCAAAGCATAGGCGGTGGCGGTGGTTATTCCTTCCTGAATGGGACGAGTGACAGCAGTTTGGCGACTTCAGAAGCGTCGAAAGAGGACGAGGATGTGCACGACGCGTTTTTACAGGCGCTCTCCTCGTTTCTGGAGATGCTTGGAATCAGTAATGATCAATCAAATGCCCCTAAAGATGCCACGGGGAATATAGAGAAGAGTATTCTCAAACTTGATTTTTCCGGGAATGTTGGAAGTTCAGGTTCTGCTGGCGGGAACGGCAGAATTACGATCGTCAAGGTTGATCATGGAAGTATCGATACGAATGGGGATGATTCCGCAGGGATTCTGGCTCAGTCGGTCGGCGGCGGAGGTGGCGCAGGTGGCTTTGTGATCGCTGATCAGGCGCCATGGTGGCAGCGGCTCGGTTCGTTCAGCCTTGGTTCATCCGGACTTGGGGGAACTGGAGGCAATGGTTCTTCTGTGCGCGTTAGTCTGGATAATAATGCCGTGATTACGACCCGAGGCATGCGATCTACGGGCATTCTGGCGCAGTCGATCGGTGCTGGAGGCGGTGCGACCGATTGGGAGCACTTTACAGACATTATATCGCGTCTTGGCGCAAGCAATGCCAGTCGGGGGCGTGGTGGTGTGGTCAGGGTTTCGCTGTCTCAGAGTCAGATCAATACTTTTGGAGATCAGTCGTTCGGCATTCTGGCGCAATCGATCGGTGGCGGCGGTGGGAACGCCTCCTTTGACACGTCTACTCTGGCCGGGGCCGCCGGTTACATATCAAATCTGAACGTGGAGCTTGGCGGTTCCGGAACCAGTTCGGGTGATAGCGGGGCTGTTGATCTTTCGCTTGTCGGGAGTGAAGTGACTACTGAAGGATATG
The DNA here is from genome assembly GCA_937880175.1 of uncultured Gluconobacter sp. Taxonomy (GTDB): domain Bacteria; phylum Pseudomonadota; class Alphaproteobacteria; order Acetobacterales; family Acetobacteraceae; genus Gluconobacter. Next base: position 44,276 of record CALFLO010000012.1, on the reverse strand, counting down.
GCGCAGTCGGAATTGTTGCTCAATCCATTGGTGGCGGTGGCGGAAGCGCCTCTATCTACTATGGGAATGCGGTAGGGAGCGGTTCCCCGACATACCTGCTTGGCGGCGGTTCCGGACAGCCCTATGGGGATGGAAACAGTGTTTCCGTATCATTGTCCAAAGATACCCTTGTTTCCACCAAGGGAGACAGCTCGGATGCATTCCTTCTACAGTCCATTGGCGGCGGTGGCGGTCTGTTCGATCTGGATGCGGCAGCGAATGCTGGTGGCAGCTTCGTACAGGTTTCACAACAGTTTGGCTCTGCTGCCGTAACTGGAAATGGTGGCGACATCACATTCAATGTTGCGGATGACTCTTTGGTCCGGATTTCAACTACGGGAGAGAAGAGCGACGGTATTTTCGCTCAGACTCTTGGCGGGGGAGGCGGCACATTCGTGGGGGTCGCAGATCGGACTGGTGATGGAAAAAGCGGCTCAAACAGGAATGTTTCGGGTATGGGAGGTGATATCAGCGTTTCACTTGCCAACGCGATTGTCACGGCAACCGGGAAAGATGCTTACGGCGTTTATCTTCAGAGCGGTGTGCAGAACAGTAGCGGAGCGGTCTCTGCCAGGGGCAATAACGGAAGGATCAGCCTGACGACCAACGGGATTATCGCCGGGGGTTCGGGAAACGGGGCTGCGATCCGTTTCGATGGAGGGACCACTGCAAACACGATCGAAATTGGTGCGGACGGCGTCATCAGCGCGGCGTCAGGTTCTGCGATCTATGCTCCGTCTTCGTTCGTCAATGTCAGCAACAGTGGCCTGATCGCAGGCAATTACGAAAGTGCCGGAGGAACGTTCACGAATGACGGTATCTATCAGAGTCTCGTAAACGGCAGGATCAGTTTTTCAGGTGGTGGAGCCGGCATTGGTTCGTTCATTAACAGGGGAACGCTTGATATCGGGGGCGTCGGGCAGATCGGGACCCTGAAGATTTCCGGCGGCACGACGGAACTGGCGGGCAGGATGCTGGTGGATGTCAGCAGCAATAGCGCTTTGACGCAGAATAGCGATCAGCTTCAGGCTGACCGTCTTGTGGTGAATGGCATGACGGTCGTCCCGAATGTTATTGGTGATCTTCTCAAGGGAAGCTTCACGATTGCCAAGGCAAATGACGTGAATGTCCAGTCCGCCATACAGACGGCGGGTGAGGCCGGACCGATCTCGTGGAGTGTGGAGACGCAGCGCGTAAACGCTGGCGGCGGGCAGGTTGTGCTGACGCCCCACGCCGATTTTCTGAAAAGTCTGGATGTTCCGGCGACGCGAACCGAGCGTGCGCTGCTAAACAGCTTACAGAACGCATGGTCACGTCAGAACAGCGATATGGCGCCTGTCTTTGGAGCCATGGCGAATATCACGTCTTCTCAGGAATATGCGCACACAGTCGACAGTCTGACCGCGACGGAAAATGTTGCCCAGTCGGCAGTGCTTCAGACTCTGGGGGCGGGTGAATCCCTGGATGCCTCCATGGCGTGCCCGTCTTTTGAGGGCAAGAGTTCGCTGATACGGGAGGGTGAATGCCTCTGGCTGCGTCAGGGCGGGGCGCGTGTTGAACAGTTGAGCGGGGGGAGTTCCGATCCGTTTAAAGCCAGTGCTGTTGAAACACGTGTTGGTGGACAGAAGCAGATCTCTCCGCACTGGTTCATCGGTGGGACGGCAGGCGAAAAAACCAGCTGGTTGAGTGCGACTGACGGTCTGACGTCCTCTAACGGGCAGAGCGTTGACATCGCGTTGTCCGCCCGTCGGCAGACGGGTCCGTTCCAACTTGCTGCCGCGCTGCATGGCGGATATGGATGGTTTAACGTCAGAAACACGTTCCTGACCGAGGACGCGCTCTGGCGGACGACCAACAGGACGTCCACCTGGACGGGCGGCGCGCGCTTCCGTGCCGCATATCAGTTTGTCTTTGGAAACTGGTATGTCATGCCACGCGTGGATTTTGACGTCGTATATTCTTCCATGCCCGGGTATTCCCTGATGAATGAGCAGAATGAGCTCAATGCGCGGGCCATGCATCAATGGACGGAGTTTAACGAGCCTGAACTTGAAGCTGGTGCGAGGGTGCCGCTCGGCAAGACGGACTGGCTACGTCTGTGGGTAAATGTCGGGGGCAACTTTATTGTTGGCAACGGACTGACCCAGAGGGTTTCATACTCTCAGCCGGGGCAAAGCGGTATCAGCTTCATGTCTACCGCGGGGATTCCTTCAACCATGCTGGATGTGGGAACGGGTGTGCAGTTCGTAAAAACCGACAAGTACGAACTGATGGGCACCGGAAAGGCACAGATTTCAGATCACTTCATGACACAGCAGGGAACGCTGCGCTTCAACTATCATTTCTGATCTGTCGCGCTGCATGCGTCGTGTGTGAAGTGGATCTGCCATAAGTGTGTGGCCCGCGGCGGTTGATGCCGTGTGGTTCGGGCCGGAATGTCTGGCGGTTTCGCTGATCGTTGTGAGAAACGTCCTTCGTCTGCCCGATGTTTCCGAAGAGTATCTGATCAAACAGCAACCGTGCGAATAGGGTATAGTTGCTGTTTTTCAGTCTTGAATCGTGATTTCTGTGTGACGAGGGTAACATCAGTATCTTCTCTGAGTTTGGGGGATTTTCTCATGTTTTTAGGAAGGTATATCGAATATGATTTGTGATTTAATACAATAAAAAGCAGATTTTTATATTCTATATAGATGGTTTTATAAGCCATTTGTCTTGATATATCACGATAGAATACGGGCTATACTATTAAATATATTGATAACCCCGCTTGCTGTTGAGTAAACCCAATCCTGCTTCAGAGTGGGTGGGGTATTTCAAAATAATACAAGGCGAGAATATCAAACAAATTCCTTGTTTCAATATCGTAACTTTTATAAAGGTTTTTTTCGTAACATCACGCACAGGGCTTTTTCAAATGGCGCAAGTAGAGTTTCCGCTGGGTCGGTTTTCCCGCTCTCTTCTCTCAACGTCGATCTTGTGTGTGTTTCCGATGACCGCTGTCTATGCGGCAGATGCGAAGGAAACAACGGCCTCGACAGTCGAAGCTGAAAAAAATTCCTCAGAACGTTCCGGATCCGTACACAGATCGTCGGCCGTAAGCGTCAAGGCGGCCACAAAAAAGAAAGAGCTTCAGAAAGTCACGTCTGTCAGAAGCAGTGCGACTGAGCAGGTGACCGTAACCGGCAGCCATATCGTCCGTAATGGTTTCAGCTCCCCGACACCAGTCACGGTGCTCGGGCACGAGGATATCGCCGCGCAGGCGCCGGCAAACATTTCGGATCTGGTGAACCAGCTTCCCGCTGTCACGCAGGGAAGCACGTCTGCGACGAGTTCGGGGTTTCTGTCATCGGGGCTGGCCGGGATCAACTCTGTCAATCTTCGCGGACTGGGAGCCAATCGTACTCTGATCCTGATTGATGGTCAGCGTTCGGTCCCGTCGTCCATCACGGGGCTGGTGGACGTTAATACCATTCCGCAGAATCTTGTCGAGCGCGTGGAAGTCGTGACCGGCGGGGCGTCCGCGCAGTATGGCTCCGATGCAGTTGGCGGGGTGGTCAATTTCGTTCTGAACAAGAAATTCTCAGGCGTGAAGCTTTCTGCAAATACAGGCTTTACGACCTATGCGGATGATCCGAATTACACGCTAAATGCAACGATGGGAAAGACTTTCCTGAATGGCAAGCTCCATGTGTTGCTGGATGCCCAGTACTATCAGCAGTTCGGCGTGGATACGATTGACCGGTCCTGGAACGACAGCGGATACTTCCAGATCAACAACCCGGCCTATACGGCGACCAATGGTCAGCCGCAGCGGCTTGTGGGATCGGGATTTGGTCCATCGACCTATACAGCAGGTGGTCTGATTGGTTCGGGGCCGCTTGCGGGAACCTATTTCGGCGCTCCCGGGCAGACCGGCCAGCTTAAATACGGTGTCAAAAGCACGGCTTCCAGCCCTTACATGATCGGAGGGGATACGGATGAGACGCTGAAGGGTCATGTGGGAACCAACTCGCTTACCCCGAGCGAAGAGCGGATCAGCGTGTTCAACCGTACGTCTTATGACATCAGCGAGCATACCGAGATTTTTGGTCAGTTCTCGTGGAACAAGTACATCGGGAGCAGCTATTATCAGCAGACGCCCAGTACAGGCGTCACGATCAACCGTGACAATGCCTATCTGAACCGGGACTACCCGCAGATTGCCAGCCAGATGGCGGCTACGGGTCAAAATTCGTTTACAATGGGCACGAGCAACGCGGGTTTTCCTGTGCCGGGAAGTGACGTCAGCCGTCAGGTGTTCCGTTATGTCGGCGGCATGAACGGGAAATTCAAATTTGCGGGGAATAACTGGCACTGGGACTGGTATTACCAGTATGGCCGGACGCTTGATGATATCCGCCTCAAGAACACCTGGAATCTGTCACGGATGGCTCTGGCCCAGGATGCGGTGATGCATAACGGACAGATTATGTGCCGTTCGACCATCACCAATCCCGGGAACGGATGTGTGCCGATTGATCGTCTCGGTACGAGTGGCCCTTCCGCTGCGGCATTGAACTATATTTATGGCGGCCAGACCGGACAGCCGGCGCGCGAGCAGGTGCTCCAGCAGCATGTCGCATCTTTCGATATCGGGGGGGACATGTTCCACCTGCCGGGTGGCAATGCAGCTATTGCCATGGGCGGAGACTGGCGGCGTGAGTCGGTGTCGGGCTATGTGAATTCCGCGTATCAGTCAGGCTGGCAGTACGGCAATTTCCTGGCCAACAAGGGCTCTTACAACGTCAAGGAAGGGTATGTAGAGCTTGATCTGCCGGTCCTGAAGGGTGTCGATATCAACGGTGCGGGGCGCTACACGGACTATTCCACGTCCGGCAGTGTCGAGACCTGGAAGACAGGGGCGACCTATGCGCCCATTCAGGATATCAAGTTCCGTGGAACGTACAGTCATGATATTCGTGCGCCCAATCTGAACGAGCTTTATGCCGCAGGAACGTCGCTCAGCAATACGGTGGTGCTGCCGGCGAATTCTCCCGACCCCGGCTCACAGCCCTTCACGCAGATCCGGACTGGCAACACCAGTCTTTCACCGGAGACATCGAACACCTGGACTGTGGGAACGGTCATCAGCCCGCGGTTTCTGCCCGGTTTCATGGCGTCATTCGATTATTACAGCATCGATATCAGCAATGCGATCGGAACAGTCACGGGTCAGAATGCGGTTGATTTCTGCTATTCGGGCGGGACGGCCTGGTGCAACAATATCCATTATTCGAATGGCGTGTTGCAGAGCATCCTGTTGCAGCCGTTCAATTTTGCCAGCCAGAAGGAGCGGGGGCTGGACATCGAAGCCAGCTACCGGTTCCGTCTCTCGAAGATCTGGAAAAAGCTGCCGGGCGCGTTCTCCGTCCATGGCGAAATTACGCACTACATCTCGAATACGGTTGATAACAACGTCTATCCGATTAATTACGCCGGCGTGAATGGTGGCAGCCTTTCGGGCGATTACAGTGCTCCGAAGTGGAATTACCGGATCAGCTCATTCTACAAGGTGGATGATTTCACCTTCAATCTTGTGGCGCGTGGCTTCAGCTCCGGTGTCTATGGCAATGATTACATTCAGTGCACCACGAACTGCCCTGTTTCGACGCCCCAGCATCGGACGATCAACAACAACCATATCAAGGGTGCTGTCTATTTTGACACGTCCATTGCCTACGATTTCACGGCATATAATCACCCTGTAAAAGCGACGTTCGTTATGAACAACATGCTCAATACGAAGCCGGTTCTGGTCGGAAGTGGTCCTGACGGAAACAACGTGCCGGCCTATGCCCAGACCAATGAGTCTCTTTACAATTATCTGGGCAGGGTTTTCCGCGTCGCTGTTACGGCGAGTTTCTGACAGCACGCCGGTTATCGCACCAGGAAGGGAAGCGGCTTTTTTCAGGAGACAATCATCTGGTTCTTCTGAAAAGATCTGCTTCTCTATGGAAAATGCAGGAAGTCTTCATGTTTCTCTTGAGATCTTTTCGACGTTCAGGAAATTTCCGTCTGCTGCTTCTCGTCAGCACCATTGCGACGGCGAGTTTTGGAGGGTTGGCTTACAGTCAGGGGACCACCGAGGCACCGCTGCTCGTCGTTCATGCTGACGCCCATAATGGAAAAACGCTTCTCTCGCTTCCTGCTCCGGACAGCGATGGGGTTTATGGGCGCTATCTTTATGCCAGCGCGCTGCGGACCGGGATCGGGTCAGCCAATATCCGTCTGGATCATGGGATGCTCGGCCCGACGCATATTCTGGCGTTTCGCAGGATCGGGTCGCGCATTGCGGTCATTTTCGAGAACCCAAAATTCATGTCTCAAGGGGACGCAGATGTCCGGGAAGGGGTCAAGCGAAGTTTCCCGTTCAGCGTAGTTGCGATGCTGGACGTCGTGTCGGTCGATCCGGCCGGGCATACGGTTATTGATCTCACGCCTTTTTATACTCACGACACGATGGCGATTGCCGAGACGCTCAACGGCGGAGGCATGAAACTGCCGGATACGGTTGAGGCCGGAGGCAAAGGCTTTCATCAGGTTGCGGCGCTGAGCCAGGTGGATTCTGCGAGCGTGAAGGCCTTTCCGGACAATATCGAGGCGGAGGCGGTTTTGACCTTTGCATCCGATAATCCGGGAAAGGAGGTCAGTCAGATTTCCCCCGATCCGCATCAGGTCAGTTTTATCGTCCATCATTCGCTCGTGCGTCTTCCCGGTCCGGGATATGTGCCCCGCAGGCTGGATATCCGGTCGGGGAGCCATGGGACGGCGGTTTATGACTTCGGCGCACCGCTGGGTCAGAATGTCCTGATTGAGTATGCGAACCGCTTCCGTCTGGTCAAAACCGATCCCTCCGCTCCGCGGTCGCGTGTTGTGAAGCCCATCGTCTATTATGTCGACAACGCCGCCCCCGAGCCGGTCCGCACCGCTCTGGCCGAGGGGGTTGCGTGGTGGAACCACGCATTTGATGCCGCAGGGTATATTGACGCGTTTCAGGTGAAAATCCTGCCCTCGGGCGTCGATCCGCAGGATATCCGCTACAATATCGTCAACTGGGATGAACGTCAGACCCGAAGCTATTCCTACGGCATCAGCGTGATCGATCCGCGCACTGGCGAGGTTCTGCGTGGAAATGTGGTTCTGGAGGGACTTCGGCTTCGGCAGGATCTCATCATTTTTGAGGCGCTGGCCGGAACTGATGATGAGAATACGGGACGGGCAGATGACCCGGTGCGCATTTCGCTGGACAGGCTGAGACAGCTCGGTGTGCATGAGGTCGGGCATACGCTTGGTCTGGTACATAACTTCTATGCAAGCACGCAGGATCGGGCGTCCGTCATGGATTATCCCGGCCCGCGGATCGGAATTACGGACGGCAAGCTCGATTTTTCCGATGCGTATGCGAAAGGCGTCGGCTCCTGGGATCGTTATGCCATCGACTGGCTGTACGGCCAGCCGAAGCCGGGCGCTGATCCGGATAAAGCGGCAGCCCTCAAGGCGAGCGCTGTTGAGGCGCAGGGCATGCGTTTCGGGACGGATATCGATGGGCGTGACAGCGATTCCGCTCTGGCAGGCAACAATATGTGGACGGATGGCGGCGATACGCCTGACGATCTGCGCCAGATGCTGAAGATCCGGGAGATCGCGCTGTCGCGGTTCGGGCCTCATGTTCTTCGTACCGGTGAGCGGCTGTCCGACCTTCGGCGGAAATTCGTTCCGCTCTGGCTGGTGCATCGGTATGATGTCGAGGCCGTTGGCAAGCTTATCGGCGGCCTGGATTACCGGTATGCCGTTGTTGACGGGCAGAGCCCGCTTCCAGTCTCGGTCGATGCAAAGCGGCAGCATGCGGCCATTGATGCTCTGCTGGAGACCCTGTCTCCGAAAGTGCTTGGTGTTTCGCCCGCGCTGACGCTCATGCTGTCATCAGGCGTCAACGGTAATTCCGATCCGCAATACGATACCGAAGTCTTCCGGATGGCGGGGTCTTCTACTTTCGATCCGCTGAATGCCGCAGAAACCGCAGCCGAGATCACGCTGCATTCCCTGCTTGGGCCCAGCCGCCTGGAACGGATGGTGTTGCAGCATGCCCGTGATCCGTCACAGCCCGGTCTGGGTGATCTGCTGGGCCGCCTGACAACGGATGTCGCCTCCCGGCATCAGACGGCTCTGGAGCGGCGAATTGCCTATCGGACCATTCTCAGCATGGCCCAGACGCGCGATGATCCGCATACGTCACCAGATGTCGCGCTGGCGCTTTCCGGAGCTATCCGGCAGGCGGCTGGAAATTTCGCGACCTTCAAAGGGCAGGGGGATGAAGCGGTCTGGTGTCAGGAAATGAGTGTCCTGATACGGGATCAGGCACGCCTGAGCCGGGAGGCGTTAAAAACGACGCGGCCTGCTGCGAATATTCCGCCCGGGACGCCTATTGGTGGTGGCGAAGGGGGATGGCTTTCGGAAGATGCACCAATCTGAGACCCTACGCTCCGCCATGTTGAAAGCCGAAGACTGAAAGATGCTGATAATGAAACAAAACCTGATGATCATGGGCCTTGGGGCCGCATGCATGTTTGCGGGCCTGCCTGTGGCGATGGCGGAGACAACAGCAATTGTCGGTGGAGTGGTTTTTGACGGCACCGGCGCACCGGCAGCACAAAAGACCATCATAATCCGTGACGGGCTGATTGCTGATGTCGGGAAGAACGTTCCGGTTCCTGCGGATGCGCGCGTTATTGATGTGCATGGCATGGCCGTCACGCCAGGTTTTTACGATCTTCACACGCATTGGACCGCGGCGGGTGAGCCGTCCGATTTCCCGTCTATTGCGGCGGCCTATCTGCGATCAGGCGTCACCACGGTTAATGACTTTAACGAGGCGCCTGAAGCCTATGCCCCGCTGCGGGCATGGCTTGCAAAGCTCGATGCGCCGCATGTCAATTTCGCGGCCCGGATCAGCACGCCGGGCGGTCATGGTGCGGACTGGGCGGATCAGAACACGACACGATGGATCAGTTCGCCCGAGAGTGCGAAGGCGGCGATTGATGGGGTTGCGGCCTATCACCCAGACCTGATCAAGATCTTTTCGGATGGCTGGCGCTATAACCGCATGCCTGATGATACAAGTATAAATGAGGCGACGCTGACTGCGGCCGTGGCGGAAGCCCATGCCAAGGGGCTTCGGGTTATGACCCATACCGTAACGGTCGAGCGGGGCCTGATTGCGGCGCGGGCGAGGGTCGACGCGCTGGCGCACGGGCTTCAGGACCGGGTTCTGACTGATGCCGAGACCGGGATTATCCATGACAGTGGCATGGGGGATGTGCCGACACTGTCGGTTTACGATCCGGACAAATGGATCAAATCCTCCGCCCATAAGATCGTTGCGAACAGTGTCCTGTTCGACAATGCGCTGCGCAATGTGGGGAAGCTTTTTCGTGCGGGTGTTGTGATCGGTGTGGGAACGGATGCCGGGATGCCGGCAACGCCACATGGCATTTCGACGCTTCATGAGCTTGAACTTCTGGTTCGTGCCGGCCTGACACCGGCACAGGCGCTGGTGGCTGCGACGCATTCCAGTGCTGTGCTGATCGGGCAGGATCACGATCGCGGTCTCATTGAGGCTGGCATGCGTGCGGATATTACGGTGTTTGAAGGTCGGCCTTGGGAAAAAATCTCCGACATTCATCACGTGGCGATGACCATGGTGGACGGGAAGCCTCTTTACGGGCTCGGTGCTCCGTCTGAAGACGCCCGGTCGGGCTGGCCTGCTCCGCTTCCGGCTGCGAAGCTGGTGGATGACTTTGAGCGGATGGACGGGCGGTCGTCTCTTGATACGTTACGGACCAACACAATGGATCGCGGTCCGGATCGGACGGTCGAAGTGTCGGGTACTATGCCGCGTGAGTCAGGCAAGGGGCATGTGTTGTTCATGACGGCGGTCATGGCGCAGCAGAAAGCGCCTTATGCCGGTGTATCCGTGCCGCTTTCGACCGGCGCGGTTCTGGCGGTGGATGTCTCGGCCTATCATGGCATTTCAGTTGAGGTGCGAGGCTCGTCCTGTAATGCGCGCATGACAGCCAACGGAACTGTCGGGGCGTCCTGGGCCGCATCATTCCCGCTTACGGGGTATTGGCAAACGGTCCGGGTGCCGTTTTCCAGCTTTACAGGTTTGGATAACCCGCCTCGTCGGGCGTGGACGGGCCGGGATATTACTGACATGGAGATTGGTCTTTCCTGTGCGCCGGGAACGACTGCCTGGCTTCAGGCCGATAATCTCAGGTTCTACTGAGATGGATGGCCCCGTGGTTTAACGGGGCCCTCTTTTCTACAGACTGGAAGGTGTTACGGACGCATCGGGCAGAGCCACTATAGGTGCCTGCACTGCGACAGCGGCAGTCCATTAAGTAAATGGTATCTCTTTCAGGTTTTTCGCCTGATAGAGAACTGTTTGCTCCTCATACAAAACGGGCGTTGAGCCTCTGAATAATCATGTTGCAGGTGCTTCTATGGTTTTCGTACGGCGGCACCAATAAGACTTCCGATTGGTTCAAAATTCTCCTTTATATTGGAATAAGAAATTCTGATATATGGCAGAGGTGTCAAGGAATGTTTTCGGCCGGCTGAAACAATTATATTATTATTTTCAAGAAATATTTTTGTTTCATTTTCGTTTGTTACGGGAATCCATAATGAAAATCCACTTCCGTTCTCGGGAAGTGACATGCCAGCCTCGCCAAGATTTTCGATAAGATTTTTTCTCCTGTTTGAATATATGGCGCGCGCGTTCTGAATACACTCTTGCGCAGTCCTATCGTCTATCAGATAGGCAGCAGCCTCCTGGAGAATGCGGCTTGTCCAGCCAGCGCCGAAGGCGCGGAATTCCTGAATTTTCCCTACCACTTCCGAAGATGCAGATACGACGGCCAGCCTCAGATCGGGGGACATGCTTTTTGAATATGAGCGAATGTGGATCGTGTATTGTGGCAGCCAAGCACCCAGGCTGGCAGGTGGAACGAGGGAGAGAGCATCCAGAGCGTCCCACTCGATGATCCAGAGGGGCCTTTGGCAGAAGAATTCTCCCATGGCCGTCAGTCGCTCCAGGTGCACGCTGTGTCCCGTAATGCCATTGGCACGCGGCTGAAAGACAAAGGCTACCGGTTCGTGGAGCAGGGCTGCCATCACGGATTCAAGGCAGGGGCCATGAGCATCGGAGGTCACTGGAATGATCGTCACCCCCAACCGCTCGAGGATATCGAGAGTCGCGCTCGCAGTTGGCATTTCGACGGCGACAATGCTGCCCCGTGGCAGGAGTACCGAGAAGGTTTCGTTCAGGGCGCAAAAGCCGCCATTGGTCGCCAGAAAGCTTTCACTTTCATAAGGCCAGTTTGTCCGGCAGGCTTTCTCAAGCGCTGCCGTGATCCGGATTTTTGCGTAGGAATTGATGTCAGGCGCCTGCGCCACGAGCGCCAGCGCCTCAGTCAGCGGCGGGAGAAGGGAACGGTCCGGAATCGATGCAGCAAGATTGATGACATCTCGGCCGGCATGTTTCTGAACTCCACGCCGCTTTGGGCGGGGAGATGACGAGGATCGGCAGATCCAGCTTCCAAGCCGCCCGCGCCCTTCAATAATTCCTTCTTCCCGAAGCTCAGCCCAGGCCATGGACAAGGTGGCGGGACTGATCTGCATGCAAAATGCCAGCTCCCGCAAAGACGGCAGGCGACTCCCCAGAGGCAGCAGGCCGGACTGGATGAGAAAGCGTGTCCGACGGGTGATTCCTGCTGCAGTTCGGTCTGGAAAATGCCCCGATAACCACTTCGGGTTTATGTTGTTTTTATAATCCACGATTTTTATCGCATTCAAAATGTTCAATAACAACATAACACTTGAAAGGTGCGTTGTAAGGTGAAAAAACGGCCGCAAGAGAGCAACGCGTTGCTGGAAACAGTGTGGCGTTCGCTCTTTTGAAGTAGCTGATCATCACAGATCATAATTAAATGTTCAATAACAACATAACATTTGTGAGCTCCAGCCGGGACCGTCAATACTGTTCCGGGACGGATATGAATCGTGTGGCCCCGCAGCTTCCCGGGGCCCGCTTCCTGGGAGAGGAAAAAGGGCGTGCGGAACAAGACACTATTCGTGCTGATGTCCATGACTGCACTGTCCAGCGGCGTGAGCGCAGCAAGAGCTGATACCTCGTCAGAGGAAAATGACCGTAAACGTCACGCTCCTGCTGTTTCTCAGAAAGCTGTTCAGGACGGGGTACAGGCACGTGGAACGGCGGAAGAAGTGCGTGTGCTGAGTGCGGGCCTTCGCAGCCCGACCGGCGTCACGAACCAGACACCTGGTGGGGGACTGCTCCCCTCAAGTGATGATGCCGCGATGGTCAGTGGCGCCAACCGCGATTTCATTGCCAAACAGGCGCCCACAAGTAACCTGTTCAGCCTGATGCAGATGGCACCAGGTGTAACCGTGGCAAAAACTGATCCGCTTGGAGTGAGCGATCGTTCCAATGTGATGATCCGGGGAATGCAACAGAACGAAATCGGCTGGGAATTCGAGGGTATGCCTGCGGACGACCAGATCAACCACGTTGCAGATTCTTCGGAATGGTCGGATTCAGAAAACATTGGTCACTTCGAGATCCGTCAGGGGTCTCCTGACATGACGGCACCTGTTCTGAATGCAGTCGGCGCGCTGGTCAGCTCATCCCTGCGCGACCCCTCTTTGCAAAAAGGCGGGTATATCGGGTCGAGCTTTGGCACGAACAATGCGTTCCGTGAATTCCTCCGGCTTGATTCCGGGGAGATCGGCCATACGGGTATCCGGAATTTTACGTCCTTTTCCTATACGACCAATGATAACTGGCGTGGGCCCGGTAACAATACGCGCTACCATGTAGACAGCAAATTCGTAAAGGAATGGGGAAATGGCAACAGGATCGCCGCAGTCGTAACCTATAATCGTCTGCAAAATGCATGGCAAAACTACCTGACATTGAGCCAGTGGCAGCAATACGGAACACATTACAATCTTGCGACGTCCTTCAAGAGTGGCAAGGCAAACTACTACGAACTCTGGATCAATCGTCGGTCACGTGTGATGATTTCATTACCATCGCATTTCAACCTCGGTCATGGCCTCTCACTGACAGCGACACCCTATTACTTCTGGATGAGCGGTAGTGTTCCCAATGGGACAACACTGAGCAATACTGGAAGTTATTCTGGAACTGAACCGGCCGGAAATCTTGGACTGGACAATCTCACCAATGGCAGTGGTGTAGTGGCGGCAATGGCTGCAGGCTACACATTCTCCAGCGGCATCACGACAGGACTGGCCTATCGGACAGGGATCAACCTGCTGGAAGTCGGTGCCTGGTACAATAACGTCGATCGCAGGGCGATTACATCCTACGCTGCTGTCGGTGCCAATGGGCAGGCTGCCAATCTTTACGGGGGCCACGCCATTACCATGGCGAATGGATCAGTTCTATATAGTACCAATCTGCATGAGGTTCAGCAGACGACTGCGCTGTATGTGCAGGACACCCTGTCTCTCCTTCATGACAGGTTGAAGATTTCCGCAGGCTTCAAGGAAGCCATGGTGGATCTGCGCGGAACCAACATGCTCCCTGGGGCACGCTATTATGCTGGTGCCAGCTATGCGATCCCTTTGCCCCGCATGAGCATCCACTACAGGTTCAATGCCGAGCATCAGATCTTCTTTGACGTCAACACGGCGTTCAGGACGCCGGTCGGCGATACGCCGTTCTATGATTCCATCAGTGTTTCGACGGGTAAGGTCACATCTCATGGCAGTTCGTCGGTCAAACCTGAATACTCCATCTCTGAAGAACTGGGCTATCGCTACACCGGCCTTTTCAACGCTTCCATTGGCGTGTTTAATTATAACTTTAAAAACCGTCAGCTTTCTGCAAGTGCGCCGTTGAATGGCGTTCTTACCACGCAATATCTGAATGTAGGTGGGCAAACGACGCGCGGTGCAGAAGCAGAGATCGGGCTGAAACGCTGGCATCATATCTCCCCCTATGCATCAATTTCGTACCTGCATGCGACCATCGACGACAATTTCTATACCGGCGGAACCTATCTCCCCACGAAAGGTCGCGTGGCACCAATGAGCCCTAAAGCCACTGCGGCGGTGGGGATCAATTATGATGATTCCCATTTCTTCGGCGGCCTTCAGTTCAACTGGGTGGACTCAATGTATTCCAGCTTCATGAATGATCAGGGCATTCCGCAACGCAAGACGCTGGACATCAATGCCGGCTACCGGATGAACAATATCGGTTTCTTCCGCAAACCTCAGATCCAGCTCAATATCATCAATGCCGCCAATACGAACTACCTGTCTGGTGTCGTTGCGCCTGTCGCCAACGCCAAGGCCCAGAAGGGCGCCAATGGCAAGACCATCGCAGCCTCTACTCCCACCTATGATGTCGGTGCCGGATTTGCTGCGCTCGTTTCGATATCGGCAGGTTTCTGATAATATCAAAGGATACCAAACCATGCTTGTTACCCTGATCCAGTTCAACGCAGGCAACAAAAAAGACGAGAACATTGCGACAGTTCGACGGCTGGTTGCAGAGTCCTTTTCCCGGCAGACATCCCGCATAATCAGCCTTCCTGAGATGTGGCCCTGTCGGAATGCCGACCGTCCGACCCGCTTCCAGGTTGCGGAAACACTTCCTTCGCCCGACAGCAGTGACGCTGGCGGCGAAATCTATCAGACCATGGCGAACCTGGCGCGCGAATATAATGCCTATGTCCACGGTGGTTCCATCGCAGAGCTGGACGGCGAGCGACTGTGCAACACGACCCTCGTCTTCAATCCGGAAGGACGCGAAATTGCGCGCTATCGCAAACTGCATCTGTTCGACGTTACTGGACCAGATGGAACCGTCTACAATGAAAGTCGGGACTTCAACCATGGAGGTGCCCTGACGGTCTGTGAGATCGATGGCATCACAGCCGGTTTCACGATCTGCTATGACCTGCGTTTCCCTGAGCTTTTCCGCGCTCTAAGGGACAAAGGCGCAGAAGTTATTTTCGTTCCAGCCGCCTTTACGCTTCAGACGGGAAAGGACCACTGGGAAGTTCTGCTTCGGGCCCGGGCCATCGAAAATCAGGTCTGGATCGTAGCAACCGGCATGTATGGATCGCAACGAAATGACAAGGGAGAAATCCGAACGACATTCGGTCATTCCCTGATCTGTGACCCCTGGGGTCATATCGTGGCCATGGCGTCCGATGAGGAGACTTCGGTTACAGGATATCTGGATTCTGCGCTGACGCAGCGTATCCGACAGTCTATTCCGCTCGCCAATCACCGGCGTCTTCCCCTTCCCGTAACGAACTGATCACACATCATGCGGGAGAAAAGCTGGATTACCCTGATCTTTCTGCTGGCACCGATCAATTTCCTCATGTCGCTGGACCGGCACGCCATATCGATCGCCATGCCCATCATCCGCAAGGATCTGGGCTTTAACGTAGCAGAGGCCTCGTTCATTCTCTCGTGCGCGACATGGGGATATGCACTTCTCCAGCCTCTCTCCGGCTGTTTGGCAGAGAAGCTGGGGCCGCGCCGGGTCCTGTTCGGAGCGGCGTTCCTGTGGTCGCTGGCAACGCTTGTCAGTCCGCTCTGCCTGGGATTTGCGCCGTTCCTTCTGGCGCGCTTTGGTATGGGAGCAGCACAGGCTCCCGACTGGGCCAGCAGCATGCTCGTCCTCAGGCAGCATTTTTCCACCACGACCCGGAGCCGTGCGAATGCGTTCCTTCTCGGGTTCATCTATCTCGGCTCCATTCTCAGTGGTCCGCTGACAACATGGCTGATGCTGACCTATTCCTGGAAAGTGGCCTTTGCGGTTTTCGGCAGCTTCGGCATTGCAGTCAGCCTTTACTGGCTTGCCCTTTACCGGGATCAGCCCGCAAGCGTTCCTCTGACAGCATGTTCGTCTTCGCCCACTCCGGTGCCCGTTTCTCCCCGCAGCCATCTGTTACGGAAACCGCGCTTCTGGCTCATCGGGTTTCTCTATTTCTGCACCATCTGCGTGCAGGGCTTTTATGCAAGCTGGTTTCCGACTTGGCTGCATGAGGTCCATCATGTCCGCCTCAAGGATCTTGGCTGGGTCTCATCTGCTCCGTGGGCTGCTCTGTATGTTTCGGTACTGCTTGCCGGCATGCTTGCGGACCAGCTGGTTTCACGAGGCTTCAATCTGCGTCTGGTCAGAACGGTTCCTCCAATGCTCGGACTTGTTCTGAGTGCAGTCCTGCTGATCATCGCAAGCCGTGTGCAGGGCACCGTTCTGGCGGTTTGCCTCATGACGGGCTGCCTTGGCGCAATCGGTTTCGTACAGGTTTCGCTATGGTCCAGTGTTCAGGATATCAGCGGTGCCTACACCGGGTTTGTTACAGGCTGCACAGCCTTCTGGGGCAGCCTGTCTGCCAGCCTCATTCCGCTTGCCGTAGGCTGGATCGTGACAGAGACCGGCTCCTGGGCGGATGTCCTCTTCCTTCCGGCCGCAGCAGCCTGCGCAGGCGCTGCTGGGTTTGTCTGGCTACAACCAGACAGGCCTCTTCTTGACATCAAGGAGCCTGGTGGTGCGCCCTGATTATATGCCACCGGATGCCATCACCATCCGTCATCCCGATGCTGCCAGCCCGTATGTCATTGTTTGCGAGCACGCCTCCTGTTTCATTCCCTCCGAATATGATGGGCTGGGGCTTTCTCCTGAGCTGGTGGAAGGTCATATTGGCTGGGATATTCATGCTGAGGACGTGGCAACACAGGTCGCCTCGATGTTGGGTGCTCCACTCGTGACCGCGTCTGTGTCCCGGCTTGTGACGGATTTGAACCGCCCCGAAACCTGCCAGGACTGTATTCCAGGCCGAAGTGAGACGATATCGGTTCCCGGCAATCATGGTCTGTCTCCGCAGGAGCGGGAAGACCGTTTGGCCAAATGGCATCGTCCTTTTCATGAGGGGCTGAGTGCGCTTTTGGATGCGCGTTCCAGACATAGACTTTCAAGCATTCTGGTCGGGATCCATTCTTTCACACCCATCTATGACGGGGTTACGAGGCCCTGGTCGGCGGGCGTGCTTTATCGTGCTTCACAAACATACGGAGAAGCTGTTGCGCAAGCCATGAGTAGCCTGAGCGGAGAGATGGTCGGCTGCAATCAGCCCTATGATCTGTGGGTACATTCAAACCACACAATTCCTTTTCATGGAGACGCACGGGGACTGCCCGCTATTATTGTCGAGATCCGCAACGATCTCCTCGCCACACCTGCTGCCGTCGCGCATTGGGCGAATATTACAGCTCAGTCTCTCCAGACAGGACGACGCTGCTCTCTTCCATGTATCAACAACAGTCAGATCCGCACCGCATGACAGTTTCTCCTCGCGAAAATACGCTCCTGAACGGGACATGGATCATCGACAGGCACCTTTCCAGTTGGAGCAACGGGCTTTTCCCCCGGGACAGCATGAATCTGTCGGTCTCAATGAAGCTGGAAAACGGCCGCCTGTTTTATCACTCCATGAACCAGGCCAATCCTGCCATTCCGCCCTCCCGTTTCCAGTTCGACATTCCTCTTGATGATTGTCCGCATCCTTTCATGGGCAGTCAGCGCTTTACCCATTTGCAGGGACGTCTGTTGCCGGATGGAGCACTGGAGATCCTGAAGCTCAGGGAGAAGACTGTTGTCATTGCAGAAATCTGGCGCAGGGATC
The DNA here is from genome assembly GCA_937880175.1 of uncultured Gluconobacter sp. Taxonomy (GTDB): domain Bacteria; phylum Pseudomonadota; class Alphaproteobacteria; order Acetobacterales; family Acetobacteraceae; genus Gluconobacter. The sequence goes on along the minus strand of CALFLO010000012.1, from coordinate 26,439 downwards.
AGGAAGGGCCTCTGTTCCGCTGGGGGGTGAGTTGCGCCGCTTCTAACGGCCCGAAAGTCTATACGGAATATTTCCACATGCACTGCCCGGATATTGCTGAAGACCGGTTTGGACAAATGACACAGCGATGACGATAGAGCCTATAGCGGCGTAGAACTAGGCTCAGGACTCATAGCCAGAAGATGACGGTTGCGGCGAGGCAGATGGCGGAGAAGAAGACGGTGGGGCATCTGTCATAGCGGGTTGCGACCCGCCGCCAGTCCTTGAGCCTACCGAACATAATCTCGATGCGGTTGCGTCTTTTGTATTTTCGCTTGTCGTATTTGACTGGCTTTCCGCGGGATCTCCGTCCCGGAATGCAGGGCCTGATCCCTTTCTCTTCCAGGGCGTCCCTGAACCAGTCGGCATCATAACCCCGGTCCGCCAGCATCCACTGTGCCATAGGAAGGCTGTCCAGCAGAGCAGCGGCACCGGTGTAATCACTGACCTGTCCCGCCGTCATGAAGAAGCTCAGCGGTCGTCCATTCTGATCCGTGATCGAATGCGGCTTCGTATTCATGCCACCTTTTGTCCGTCCGATCAGACGCCCTGGATCCCCTTTTTTAGCCGCAGACTCGAAGCCGTGCGGTACGCCTTGAGATACGTCGCATCCATCATAATCGTCTGGAGCTCTGCCTTTCCGGCAGCCAGACCGTCCATCCATCCGGGAAAAGATCCCCAGGGCTTCCAGCGGTTGTACAGTGTCTTGTGTGGGCCGTATTCCCGGGGTGCATCACGCCAGCGCAAGCCATTACGGTTCACAAAAATGATCCCGCTCAACACTTGACGGTCATCAACGCGGGGTCTGCCGTGGCTCTTCGGGAAAAAGGGTCATAGACGCCCCATGTGCTCATACCTCAGCTAATACAGGTCGCTCATCTTCAGTCTCCTCAAGGAGCCTGAATCACATCTTGCTGCCCATATCAATGGGTCCTGAGCCTAAAGACCGGATCAAGGAAGGAATGGCGGTAACAATTGTTGTTGGCATCGACTTCTACCAAACCGACCCAGATGTGATCCTAGATCTGTTGAAGCTGCGCAACATCGCGCCCAAACTTGGGGCCGTAAAGGTCTACATGGGAGCCGAAGACGCAGGATGCACAATGCACAATGCACCCTAAGATCTATATTTTCGGGGGCAGGCAGGGCACAACGGCCATCGTAGGTTCGGCGAATATGACGCAAGGTGGTTTCGCGAACAACTGGGAGATGTCTGCGCTGATATCTGGCCGAGATGTTAATTGGGAGAAGAACCTAATCGAATGGATCCAGGACCGTTTCGATGACGGCGATATTGTAGAAGCCACCCCCACGCTCGTGGAGCGCTACAGGATCAAGCGTGATATCTTTCTTGCCAATATAAAGATCGCTGAGCGACGTGCCCGCAAAGCCGTAAAGTCCCCACCAGGCGATCTGGGGACTTTACAGGAAATTTTAGTGGAGATGAAGGCCGACGAAAGCGACAATGGTTTTGAAGTCCAGGTGGCTTTACGAAAAAATAACCAGCGCTCAATCCCGGCAATCTTTAAGCGTATCGAAGAAATGAACGCACCAACACCAGAGAGCTTTTTGCCGATCTACGAAAAGCTTCTCCAAGCTTGGCATTCCGGCGGCCTACATCGCGGGAAGACAGCAGTTGCGTCTCAACCAATGATGTTCAGGGATTCCCTCAGGAGTTTGCGCAGGAGTCGGTCTGTTGATCCCGACGTGAATTACAACTTGCTCCTCGAGCCAATGCTACAGGTACCAAGAGCCGGGGTGAATGTGATCACCGAAATCCTCCACTCCCACGACGCAACTCGATATCCTGTCATGAACGCTAACTCAGTGTCTGGGCTGAGACTGGCGAAAATCTCGAATTATCCCGTTCCATTGACGAAAAAAACGGTGGACGGCAAGACCTATGCACGATTTTGCGAAGACGCCGAGCGGATTAGATCGAGCTTGAAATTGAAAGACTTTACTGAATTGGATGCACTGTTCAACTACGCCTATTGGCGGACTGATTGAACATCTTGTTCTTGTGTTTGCAACAAAAAGAGAGGCGTAACGCCGACATACGAGGCGGTGACTCTGATCTGGTGCAGGGCGCAGGTCCCGCGTGCGCCAACACATCGGCGTTCAGGGCAGGCGCATCAAGGCAGCCAGGCGGCAGTCGGCCCAGAGTGGCAATAGAAGTTTACGCTGGTCATGTCGGTTCTGCGGAAAGTGATCGGGGCAGTTGCATTTCCGAGATGGCAGACGATTGTAGCTTATTTGCTCCTGCATCACTAAGCACACAGGCAGATCAGGGGGGAAAGGGGAATGTCCATTGGCAGACGTGAGTAAGCACGAAGCTGCCATACACCTGCATGGTAATTGGAACCACTACTATGCGCCCACAGCGGTCATATGAGCTAGCAAGGACATATCTTGAAAGCAGGCACCTCTATAGTCCGTTGGAGCCGACGAAGGTCTTGCACAGAGCAGCCCTTCATGAGGGGACGGCGAATATGAGGGGCTTGTAAATCCTCAGGGTTCATATTGTATTAGACCATGTTCCGCCCCTAACAGAGCCAGCTTCATTAGGATAGTCATGTCTCTACAGCTTAATCCATCTACGGGAAAAATCACTTACAAGGGTAATGAGGTAGGAGAGCGTGTATTTAAAGAGGGCCGTTACGTCGTTCAGCTTAGTATTGAATTCGAGAGCAGCGACGATTGGATAGTCCCGCTAAGTTGGTTTGCATTTGGGCTTGCCACGCTTCCTGAAAACCAACCTGCTCCAACACTGCTCACTGTCGAAACATCCTCAGATAGCATTGCCGACAAGTACGATGGCGCACGCTACCTGATTGAGAAAGATATAAAAAGCGGTGGATACGTTTGGAGATTCCATAAGACCGATCCTGACAGTTGGCCGTCGCCATTGCACGGGCATGATTACGAGCATGGATTAAAACTCGATGCCATCACGGGAAAAATCTATAATGTGATAACGCGGCAGCCTTGCATGACCCTGAAATCCAAAGATTTGCAAAGCGTTCAATCTGACCTAAGAGAGTCAAAGGACTTCAAGGATGCGGTCAGCTCCTTAGTGGACAACACTTCCGCCACTAGTGAGCCTAGTAGTCCTCAGCAGTAGCGTTCCGTTCCTCTCGTTGGAAATCAACGCTCAACTATATCGTCATTCAGTTCCATCCGTTATGCAAGCTGCATGAAGGCTTACAACAGGCATTGGGTGGCGATGGCATTGAGATAGCACCCATCTTCATTGCTCCTGGCCCGCGAAACGCGATTCAAATCATAACCGTGTAGTTAGTTTAAAGGCGCGCATATGCCCGCTAGGCGGAAAGTTGTTCGTAGGCGCGTAGGTCCGCGATGACGGCGACTACCATCTGCCTGCTTGAAATTGCTTAGTAGACAGGTGGTACAGGGCAAGGATATTCAGATGTCAAAGAGTTACAGCAGCAAAGTTGTCCTTACATTTAAGATACATCTTTAATCTAGAAAAGGTAAATCATGCCTACCCAGTGACACTACACGCGGAATTATCTTTCTACTTTTCAAATGCTGACCAACAGCAGATGATTCACATGCAGCCGACATGTCTATTCTTGTTTTTCCATGAAACCTAGCATCGGATAGCACTACTACATCTAAACCGGTAATAAGCATACATCTATCAATCACTTCGTTTTCAAGTAATGTTTTTCCTTTTATTATCAGATGGTCAGAAAAGCATCTCTTGCCGAAAGCCAAAAAATGAACTGATAGATAATCATCCAGCGTGCCTGATTTGTATCTCTTCGACAAAAATGGATATTGTTTCTCTCTTTGTTTTTTTGCTCTAGTACTAGTCTGAGACTCTCCATCAAGAACAAAGAATTTGCGCGCATCTAATCTAGGATCCGTTGTGTCATTCCATGTCGTTCCTCCCTTCACTTGAGTGGCTATGAAAATTCCATTCTTTGATGTTCGTAAATCGTCTATTCCGCCGTCATGTCCATTGCTTGAGGAAAATTCCGGTTTTATTGCCGAAAAATCATTCTCATTGTTATTAATAAAATCTGCAACATATCCCCAAATCACTTCAGCTCGGCGTCCATGAGTTAACATATGACGCGCTGAATTTTTAAATATTTTTTCTATCTCAATAGCGTCATGTCCCTTGGGAAATAAATCAGGGAAATCGTTTCGTATAGTATTAATGGCATCATCTTCAAAAGATACATCTTTGTATTCCAGGGATGGAAATATAGGTACGGTAGGCTTTTCGGGAGCTCTTATTTTTTCTAAAAATTCATCAGTTACAACAAGCATACTTCGTGCCGTTCTCTGAGCGGATTTGTATGCCATTTCATCTATTTCGCCTCGACTTACGAGCTCATTATGCAAGGGATGGATAATAACCACACCTATTATTTTTCCGCCACACTCTATTTCCTGTATTTTATAGTAGTTTGTTTTTTCTTTTTCGTTTATTATATATTCCAAAATGTCATTTTTATTTTCGTTTGTCGATTTTACTGATGTTATCAACTCTCTTGACTGTATAATTCTTCTTAAGATGCGATTATTATCACTTTCAGACACGGGGCCGATACGTGATGCACGTGTGTCAAATGTAGCATATCTAAGTTTTTTAAATATCTCTGCCTTTGTGTCCATCTCAACAGTCCGTAAATATTAATGTACATGTAAGATTACCGAAACAGGGAGTTACACACAATTCCTATTACGGTTTCAGGGGGAGTAGAGATGTCCGCTTTTGGGAAGCCAGGTATTTGATACCAACGACAGCATTGAGGACGACTGCCGCCTGTCTGTTCTGGTTCTCTTGAGCAGACAGGCAATTGGCGGGGGTAAGCGGAAGGTCCGGTTTCAGTTAGAAAGTTTGAGAAAGCAGGCGTCTCCGCCAATCTTGGGACGGTTCATGCCGATGAAAATTTGGTGTCATTTAGGGCGGCCAGAAAAGATTGTATTTTTAGGCCTGAACCACTGGAAAGGGCCGCCGTAAAAACTCTTGTATGACAGGATACCATACTGATTTCCCTTCCCAACCGGTAGGATGCCGAACTCTGAGAGCTTCGCATGCAAACGAGCCGTCACTTGCCGTGAAGATTCGTGTTGTTGCACGTAGCTTTTCTTCGCCAATGACAGCAGAACCCTTCACGTCGAAATTCTTCATAGGGTTCATATGATCCCAAGTTTTTCGAGAAAAGACTAAAATTTTCGTTGGCCTAGCTTCAAGTATTACATCAGAGAATGTTCTTGCCCCAGCGAGAAACATGTCCTTGCTAGCACCTCTTTTTCCAGATGTAACGCCTCCTTGGCAAAAATTTGCATAGGCATGCTTAGACCAAAATTCTTTCAAATCTATTTGATTATATGGCTTATTCGTAATTGCAGTAGTCACGCAGGTAAAAAAACGGAATTTCACACCTCTTTCAAGAGCCCTTACAACTCGTATTGAAAGCGTAGGATCAAATTCTTCCTCAAGAGAGGTATAATGGCTCTCCCCCAAAATCATAACCCGTTCTTCGGAAGGTATTTCGAAGTATTTGCTTCCAATCCAAGGCTTTCTAGGTTTTTGCAATGTTTTTATAGAGCACTCGTTATTCATAATTATCCTTGGAGGCAATCTGTGATTTTTCACTTTTGGAAACTCTTGCGGGATCAGACTACGTCAACGCAACGATACGTAGCAAATCCAGGGGTTTGATTTTCGTGTCAGCCTAGCGGATCATCGTTTCTGCGTAGTCTTAAGTTGCCACTACGCGTGCAACGCCACTCAATCTTAGAGAAATTCACTTCGCATTTTCAGGATGTAAGCTTATTGCCATTATGAAGTGGACTGACACGTCAGAGAGTTTGTGCGTCTCATGCCCCCTACGAGGAATGCATCTCGATGACGCGTATGAACGACATGAGGCGATTACGGACTGTCGGCTGTTATTATTGTTAATCAGAAAAATCCTTCGGGGGAGCGCAAAACCGGTTGCTACGAAGTAAAACACATAAAAGAAATAGTTGATTAATATATCGAATATATTAATCTTATCTGCAATAAAATTAGGCAACAACTAATGTCATTGACTGACGCTCTTAAGGTAAAATATTTAGAAATTCTTTCAGGATACAATATCAATTTCTTTGACCGCACCACAGTGATTGATGATGTCGCGGGATATTCTGATATTTTTCTCCCGGGAGCTCCCGCTGAATGGAAGTCTGGCCGAAGAGTGATGATCGTTGGGCGCGAAACGCGGGGGTGGAAGCGACCAACGTCTATTGGCTCATATGATACGCTTGAGCGCCACATCGATGCGATGGTTGGATATCATACAAGTTTTTCGGCACGCCATGGCAGCAAAAAGCAGCAGAACCGCGGAGAAACGTTCTGGAACTTCATGCGGTCTGTAGGAGACATCGTCGGCGATGGGAACGTGGCTTGGTGCAACCTGTTTTGCATGGACTTCGAAGACACAATGCCTCAGCCAGGGCAGCCGCATTATGACACGGTCAAATCCTTGTCCGCGCAGCTACTGAAAGCCGAGATTAACATTCTCCGACCCGATGTTATCATCTTTGCCAATGGGGGGTCATCTGTGCTTGTCCGGCGAGAGTTTTTCCCGCTCTCCGGGCCAGAACGTGTGTGCACCGACTGGCGACCTGTCGGAAAATTTGACAAGACAAAGCTAGAACGTTTCACTCTATATGGCTCGATTGACTGTTATCGTATCAATCACCCGTCCGCGAGAAGCCCGGCAAACCGTGCAGCCCGAGCGCTTTTGCTGGACCATTTGCGCTCTTCATTTACGGCTTCTGTGTAACGTTCATCCATTAGGCGGTGAACTACCATAGGATTGGCGGACACCAATCCTTGCACAGCATATTGCTTTGTCCGTTATTAAGAAGCGCACCCCCTTCACCTACGTCTGACAAGTAGGCGAAAGTCGAATGTCTGGTTGTCGCGCGCTAAGCGGACCGACTGCTTCCGCCTTCATGTTAGTCATCAGACGGCTTTTAACTGCATCCCGATAGCGGACACGGCTCATGAGGCAAAAGTTTCGGCGAAGACAGGGCATCAGTCATTGAACATGATGGCTGAGCTCCACTAGATTGCAGTGATGACACACTATTTCGTCACTCGCCCTCGACTGTATGCTGACGATGCATGATCTTTCCGCAACGCTAAAGCTGCGGCCTGTTCGGATCGCTCTTCTGACGCGTCCGAACGATCTCCGAGCAATCCGGGAATTCATGCGCTTCTCCGCATGCCTCTGGGGCGGAGCTTACAATCCCATCATCCCGGTCATGAAAAGCCTTCCATCAGCTTGGCGCGACCCGCACGGCCTGAAGGCCAACGCTAGTGACATCACTCGCGGATATATCCGCTATTTTGAACCTGATGCCTATGTCGAGGCGGAAGAAGGGTTGTTGGAAGCGGCCGGCCTAGAGGCATTTCGACTCAGGCATGGGATCGGCACGCGGGTGCTCCCACTGAGCGGCCTGATGGCGAAGCAACACAATCGGGACTGGGCAGAACCATCGTTCGGCCTGACCATCTTCGACGCTATGCGTGACATCTACACCAAGGAGCTCCAATTCGAGACCCGGCAACCCCGGACTGCTAGTCTCGTGAAGCCTGATAGCAATTCACTCATAGCTGAGGCCGTTTTTGGTTGTTATCCGGGCGGCAAGCTGCTCGACTATTTCCGGGCGTACTACCGGACCATCTTCAAACCTGAAGAAGTTCCAGCGTCGCCAGATGCGTGGCGGAGCGCATTCAGGAAGGGTAGTTTCACCCCACTGCGTCTCACGCGCTACAAGATTGAAGCGGAAGTGAACCGGAACGATGCCCTGACTCTGTTCGTATTTGATCCTGCGAACGCGCTTGATTGCATCGATATCTGGAATATCCGCTCTGAGCAGCGGTCCGTGCTCCCCGTTCCAGTCGACTGGTGGAGGGACCTGTTGCCGGATATCCGATCTCTGCTGGAACTTGAATCTCAGTCAACCAATGGAAATCCGCATGCCTTGATGCACTGCAGCACCATCGAATTCGCCCGATCTATTTCTGAAGATCGCGCAAACAAATTGACCAAGGAACTCGCTGGCGATCTTGCGGAGGGATCGGCGCTTTTCAAACTTTGGCGCACACCCGTCTGGCGGACGCCGATGAAGCAGCAATATTTGCAAAACGAAGTTCCCATGGAGCTAAAGTCAGCGGAAAAGCTCATCACGCTGCCTGTCGACGAAATCTCACTCGCCACGACCTTCGAAACGCTCGCGCCCGAGTTCGCCAACAAATACGGTTCTAGCAGTTTGCGCTGGATCAATACGGTTCAGCCATCTCATTTCCACGGCGACCATCTGGGCACAACATTGCCATTCAACAGTTTCGACCCCTATTCTAAGATGATCCAGAGCTTTGGTGAACCAGTCCTGATCGGTCGAAAGGGTTGGTCGATTGGCATCCAGCACAAGAATACTAACGCACGGCTGACTATACCGTCACCGGAGAACGCAGTAATTTCGGCGTTAAAGCGATTCGGCGTTGAAGCGCGTCCCTCCGAGCCAGGACACATTGCGAAGCAGATTTTGGGTCATGTCGGTGGCCTTGGGGGTATGCGATTGCTGGCCGATGTCGGAACCCTTGAAATTCTGAACACTATGGCTGGCGGCATACGACGCAAAAGTGTCGGTGGCGCCGAAAAGGAAGAATTGTTCGACCGTCGCTCAAAGCCTGTCAGGGAGTGGCATGCGCTAATCGAGCGGCGTAAGAAGCAATGCCTTGGTGTGTCGAGCCTTAGCGACTTCACCTCGCGCAATATCATTCGTCTGGGCCTCCAGTCGCAATGCCCGAACTGCGCAAACCTCAACTGGCACACGCTGACGGTGGTCGATTATGATGTGACCTGCGAGCGGTGTCAGCGCGCATATCCGTTTCCCCAATCCAGTCTTCAGAGGAACAACGGTAACTGGTCGTTTCGTGTGGTCGGACCATTCGCTGTTCCAGATTACGCGCGCGGCTCCTACGGCGCGTTGCTCGCGCTTAGGGCGATCGGCAATGTAAACATCGGGCCTAATAATCCGATGGCCTATTCGACAGCGCTCTCGCTAAGTTTCGAGGGTATCGAAGCAGAGGCCGATTTTGTGGCCTTGCGTTCGCCCGACCAGCTTGGACCACAGAGTGATCCAGAACTCATCATCTGCGAAGCCAAGTCGTTCGGCGCAGGCCCGCTCATTATCAGCAAGGACATCGCCAAGCTCCGCGCCATCGCGAAGAAGATAGAGGGCAGTATCATCGTGATCTCGGTTTTAAGAGATAAATTCGTTGCCGCGGAACTGAAGCTGATCGAGCCGTTTGTCAAATGGTGCCGACGCCCCTCTGCGAATGGCGGGATGCGCAACCCGGTCATCCTGCTCACTGGACACGAGGCCTTCTGCCCCTTTAATATAGGTCTCACTTGGAAGGAACTGGGCGGCGAACACGCTAAATTTTCGGATTTCAAGCACCGCGACAGCCTGATGGCGTTCGCAGAGGCGACCCAATCGATCCATCTCGGCCTTAAGTCCTACCAGGCTGAACTCCTTGAAAACTTGGAGGCAAAGCGGGCGACAAAACCAAACATCGTTGGCGAATGAATGCGTTTTGTGAAACCAACAGACGAATAACGGCTGACAGACAAGTTCTGTCCATTCATCCCTGCCGCCAGAAACGATTGCTCTCCGTCCTTCGCCTCAGTCGTGGAAGAAACACTACGTCATGTCCGACCGTCTGCTGTGGGTTGCAGCTGGTGCAAATGTCAGCTTTCTAGTTCTCTCTCTCCATCAGCTGACCTTCTGTTCCCCGCTACCAGACAGCCTGTCGGCTCATCAACAACAGAGCAGACAGGCTGTAGTCGCCCTCATACCGGTCATCCGCTCGGTCGTAGCTCGTTCCGCAAAGCAGACGTTGCCATGACGAGTAGGGAGAAAGCGGAAATGATCTGCTCAAGAGGGAAGGATTACGCTTTTCCCACCATCTGCCATTGTGATCGATCCGACCATGAAGCTGGCCTCGTCAGATGCGAGAAAGGCGATGACTTTGGCGATCTCCTGTGGCTGAGCCGCGCGTCCTATGGGAGCGTGTTTGCCATAATCCGCAAGAGCCAACGGGCCGTCCGCATGAATATGGTTGAGAATATTGGTCACGGTATCTCCCGAGCCCACTGCATTCACCCGGATCCCATGAGCGATTGCTTCCACGGCCAGTGTCCGGGTGAACTGGGCAAGGGCCCCTTTCGACGCGGCATAGGCTGCAATCGATGGAAAGGTCTGGAAGCAGGCATAGGACCCGACATTGACGATAGCGCCGCTACCATTCGGGATCATCGCACGCATCGCCTCGCGCGAATGCAGAAACACGCCCCGGATATTGACGGCAAAGATGCGGTCCCAGTCTTCAAGAGTCATGTCCACCACCAGCTTATTAATGATGATGCCCGCATTGTTCACAAGAATATCCAGCTGACCGAACTGCTCGACGGCCGTTGCTACGGCCAGTCGGGCAGCGCCTTCTTCTGTCACGTCCCCGACAAGTGGGACGATGCCAGGCCGGACAAGGGCGTTGACACCGGGATCGCAGTCCTCCGCGATCACCGATGCACCACGCACATGAAGCAACTCCACAGCTGCGCGACCGATCCCGCTTGCAGCGCCGGTGACAATCGCGACTTTGCCTGCAAAATTTGCTGCTGTATTTTCCGGATCCATACAAACCTCCTGTGATGTCGAGGACATCATCTGGAGTGGCCGGATCATAAGTTTAATACCGGATATTCGGGATGGGTTATACGGCTGGCCAAGTATAATCTGTCACGGCTGCTTTGCACCGCGCACGGCGGCAATGAAAGTCTTCACAGCAGTCGAGCGATGACGATGCGGAGGATAGTACAGCGCAAAGCCTGGAAAAGCGGCGGAATACTCTGTCAGCAGGGGAACAAGATGGCCGGCTTCGATAAGCGGCTGGACCTCGCTCTCAACCCATAATGCGATGCCCGCACCAGCAACGGCGGCATCCAGTGCTGCCCGCTGATCGTTGAAGGTGAGTGGACCGGATACGGCCACGGAGAGCCAGACGCCATTTTCGCAGAATTCCCAGTTGTACAGGGCAGCATGCCCCGGCCAGCGAAAACCGAGACAGAGATGATCGCGGAGCTCCCGCGGGTGGAGTGGTGCCCCGTGCCGTTCGAGATAGGACGGAGCGGCAACAGCGATCTGCCGCAAACCGGGCTGAAGCGGGAACGCAATAGCATCCTGATCCAGCATCTCTCCAAGCCGTATCCCGACGTCGAACCGTTCCTGTACGATGTCTACTCCGGCATCATCGATCTGCACCTCGACGCTGATGCGGGGGAAACGTCGGACAAAGTCAGGCAGGAGCTGCTTTAGAAAGAGCTCGTACCCAAGCCGTTGCGCGTGAACCCGCACCGGACCAGCAATTTCGCCGCCCATCGCACCGGCTTCGCTTAAAGCGGCAGCGATTTCTTCGAACGCCACACCGAACCGCGCCGCCAGACGCTCCCCTGCGGGCGTGGGGCTGACACTGCGGGTTGTCCGGTTCAGAAGCTGAACGCCAACATAGTCTTCCAGTCGGCGGATTGTCGCACTCAACGCCGAACGCGATACGCCAAGCTCTCTGGCAGCAGCAACGAAACTGCCTCGATCGATAATACAGCGCAGTGCACGAAGGTCAGAATAATAGCGGTCGGACATACCTCATCTTTAGCACGAAACCGGATTTTTCTGGTTCGGTTTTCCGGCCGGTTTATGGGGCTACGGGCTATCGACCATAGCACGTTAGACGATCTGCCAGTTGGGAGCGTTGTCTACAGACGGAATACGCCTCATATCAGACATCCGACGCTTTCGCCGCCATCCCGATCACGGACATGGCTTCTGGTGCAACAGTTCCGGCGACGCCTGAGGATCCGGCCCTATGCCGACATTCGACCTCATCGAGAGCTAACTCCTCTCTGTCCGCCATTCACGATCCGCTTTCGCGAGAGGAATTTGGCAAGACACATTTGCCCACCAATGCGACCGCCATGCCTCTTCGCCATCCTAAAACGAAAAGTATAGTGGGGAGTAATGGCAGTTTCGCCAGCACGGAGCATAAATTAGGATCTACATGGTTGATCGAAATGGCCTGCTGCCACGTGAGCCAGATACCTCCGTTCTGCATATCAACGGTATTCCGACCCTGTTCGGTAACGGAGACCTAGAAGGGGGATTTCTTAAGGATCCAATGGGGAGCTGGCGGCCTCTCGCCGTCGATGGTCTCGACGATGTCGAAGCCGAGTGCTTACTTCTTCACGACGAACTTGCCGCGAGCATCTTTGGCAGCCTTAACGCCTTCGTCTGGCATGATGGCGAAAGCGATCACCGGCCTCACTCGTAATTTTTGCAAGGTCCGATGTGCGTTGCGCTTTCCAGCGTTGAAGAAGTCGGTAGCGAGGCTCTTCTATCTGCTCATCCAGAATTTCTACCGCGTGTATCCGATCCGTACGGAAATGACGGAAGCCCTGTCGCAACTCGCACCAGGCGATCAACATGCACGTGATGTCCGAATAACCGAGAACGACCGGCCAGACTGTACGCTCGGTGAGCTCACCCTGTTGATCACGATAATGCAGGCGCAACTTCGTCCCTGTGCGGATTGCGGCTCGAAGATTCGCCGTATCAGCCCCCTCTTGTGATACATCCAGAGGCTGCTTCGCGGCTGTGCTCGGAGCGTTGATGAGCGGCTGTAAAAGCTCCGGTACGACAGCTGCAACCTTGGCGAGAACGTCCAATGCCGCACGTGCCAGCATTTTATCACCATGAGCAGCTACCCATTGCACGCCTAGTACGATCGCCTCAAGCTCTACCGGGAGCAGTGCGAGCGGCGGCATGTCATATTCGCCCCCCAGAACGTAGCCAACACCTGCTTCGCCTGAAATGGGTACGCGCTGTCCCGTCAGATGCGCGATGTCGCGGTAGACCGTACGGATCGAAACTTCCAGTTCGTCGCCCAGCATCCGCGCCGTGACAGGGCGAGATGAGCGGCGCAGGATCTGGATAATCTGAAAAAGACGATCAGTACTGCGCAAAGGCTTTTACAATCATGCTGACAGAATGCTGTCAGCATGATTGTGCCAAAAGGTGGAGAGCACAACCTCAACAGGAACTGACCCATGAAATTTGCCTCTACTCGTCTGATTGCCGCCGATATCACCATGATGGTGGCCTTTTACGAACTGGTGACCAGACAGTCTGCTGAGTGGCTGGCCCCCCAGTTTGCCGAAATCGTAACGCCTGGCGCGACACTTGCGATCGGTAGTGCCGAGGCGGTAGCGCTGTTCATGGAAGGGAGTGCTGAACCAGGTGTAAATCGCACCGCTATCCTGGAATTCAGGGTTGATGATGTGGATTCTGAGTTCATGCGTCTGAAAGGCAGGGTAGATGTGGTGATCGAGCCGAAACTGCTGCCTTGGGGGAACCGCACGTTCCAGTTCCGCGACCCCGAGGGCACGCTCATCAGCCTGTTCACGCCGGTGACTGAGACTGCCCGCGCCCGCTTCGGGAGTCGGTGACCTCAGGCGCGAGGTCCTCGTTTCGAGTGTAGGTCGGTTCTCCCAAATGTTGTCGCATCCACTTAGCCTCTTCGCTGGGACCGCGACGGAAATGGCGCTTAAAGTCCCGGCTGAACTGGGCAGGACTGGCATAGCCGACTTCAAGAGCAATAGCAGCAATCGATTCCTTACGCCGTGCGATCATCAGCCGGGCTTCGTGCAGCCGCAGCGCCTTGAGATATTGAATCGGGGTGTTCCCGGTGAGGCGCTTAAAGCCGACGTGATATGACGGAACACTCATGCCGGCTGTTACAGCGAGTTCCGAAACCGATAGCCCTTCTTTGTAGCGTTCGCGGATCAGCGTCAGACTCTGCACGATCCTGTCTGTCGTGCCATTGCGACGCAAGGCTGCCATCAGCGATGCGCCCTGAGGCCCGACCAGGATGCGATAATGCAATTCACGCAATAGCCCCGGGCCGAGAATAGTGAGGTCCTGGGGATGATGGAGAGCCTGAAGCAGGCGTTGAAGTACATCCGTAATGGTGGGCTCCATACGACTTGAAATCAGACTTCGCACCTGTATTCTTTCGTCATGACCGGCTTGTCCCTTCAGTGTGGTCGCTATTTCAGCAGCAAGATTCAGGTCGAAATCGAAGTAAATGGCGAGCAGAGGATGAGAAGGGCTAGCCTGCGAAGCCATGCGGAAAGGCACAGGGACCGAAACGGCAAGATAATGCTCGGCATCATATCGGTAGATCTCGCCATTGAGGAAACCCTGCTTGAACCCCTGCAGGACGAAAACTGCCCCAGGCCGATAAAGAACTGGCACATCTTCAAGAGTGGTTTCGGAACGCAGGATACGGACACTTGGCAAAGACGTACCGTTGTAGCCAGGTCGCGGTGCGAGTTCTGCGGCCAATGCGAGGAGCGACGGGGTATCTGATTGATAATTCATAGGATTAGGCAATAATGTTAGAGAAATCGCAGTAGATGGCAGGGTAACACGCTATTATTGGTCAAGGAATGAACGAAAATCAGTCGAGCATAGCCATGCCACAAAAAACCTTCTTTATCACGGGCGCAAACTCGGGATTTGGGTTGGCCATCGCCCAAGCCGCCCTTGACGCAGGTCATCGGGTGATTGGTACGGTCCGGTCGCAAACCGCAAGAGCGTCCTTACTGGAGCAGCTGCCGGGTGTTTGCGCGGTCCTGTGTGACGTCACCGAGTTCGACCGTATCCTCGCCATCGTCGCACAGGCAGAACAAGATTACGGCCCTGTCGACGTACTCATCAACAATGCCGGCTATGGACATGAAGGGGTTCTGGAGGAATCTCCTCTTGAAGAAATGCGCCGCCAGTTCGACGTCAATGTCTTCGGAGCTGTTGCTGTCGCCAAAGCCTTCCTGCCGCATTTTCGCGAACGCCGTCGCGGGTTTGTTGTGAACGTGACATCAATGGGCGGTCTGATCACGATGCCGGGCCTGGCGTATTACTGTGGTAGCAAATTTGCTTTGCAGGGCATTTCGGATGTCATGCGCGCGGAAATGGCGCCTTTCGGCGTTTACGTCACGGCGCTTTGCCCTGGATCATTCCGCACCGACTGGGCCGGGCGTTCAATGGTCAGGACTGAGCGAGCGATCAAGGACTACGACGCTCTGTTTGATCCGATCCGGGCTGCTCGACATGCGAAGGACGGCAAACAATCAGGCGATCCAGCAAAACTTGCTGCTGCAGTGCTTCAGCTTGTTGTGTCGGACACGCCGCCGCCGCAACTCCTCCTGGGCAGCGATGCTCTCCGACTGGTTCGTGAACGTCTCTTTCGCCTGGAAAAAGAAATTGCGGATTGGGAGGAAGTGACCGGCTCGACGGACGGCTAATGCTTTTGGGGAGTGCTGGCGGCTGGCGGGACACGGATCGTCTTGCAAAATGTCAGTTCCGAGGCGACTGTCACCATGGCCGACATTTCGGCCATTTAGAGCGCGTGGGGCAGATTTTCTGTCAGTCGTTCCCAGTTTCCATGCGAGAAGGCCTGCCTGTCGGCCTCATCCAGACCGCAGTTTTCGAGAAAGCGTCGCGCATCGCCGCCAGGGCGGTATTGATAGGGATAGTCGGTGGCGAACAGCAGCCGGTCATAGCCCACGATCCGTGCTGCCTGTTCCAGATAATGCGGCAGGAACATGCCGCTCGCCGTCACATACAGGTTGCGCTGAAAATATGTCGCCATGGAATGATTTAGTCCGGACACACGATCCATGTTCGCAATACGCTCGGCATAGAACAGGATCAGTTCGCCCCAATGGCCCAGAATAACCTGCAGGTCAGGAAAGCGGTCGAAATGGCCGGCCAGCACGAGGCGCAGGAACTGGATGCCGGCGTCATAATGCCAGCCAAGACCAAAACAGGAAAACGCAGCGTCCACCTGCGGACTGAAGCCGGAGTAGTAGGCGTCTCGTACGGCCTGTTCTGGTGCTCTGGGATGAAGCAGGACAGGCGCCTTCAATGCAGCCGCACTCTGGAAGATCGGGAGCAGATCAGCGTGGTCCAGGTTGCGATGGCCTACACGCCCGCACAGCATCGTTCCCTTGAAGCCGAGCGTCCTGACGCAGCGTTCGAGTTCCAGGGCGGCTTCGTCGGGCATCGTCACGGGCAGCGTCGCCAGCCCCTGAAAGCGATCTGGATGACGTGCGACCGCTTCTGCCACGGCATCATTGGCACGGCGTGCCAGATCGACGCTGTTGGGTCCAAGATCGTGCAGTGACGGTGTAGTGAGCGAAAGCACCTGAACGTCCAGCCCTGTTTCGTCCATGAGGGACAGTCGTTCTTCGGCGAGATCAGCTAGCCGCTTCTCAAGCGGTCCCCCATGGAACGCAACGCTTGGATCAGCGGCTTCAAGACCGATGGCAGACCAGGCGTCCTTCACTTCGTTGGTCAGGAAATGTTCTTCGATACCGATCAACTTCATGGAATGGTTCCTTTCCACAGGCTGCCGTCCCGACGGACATGCCTGTTTTCACGTCATCGAAAATAGGTACGGAACCAGAGCAGGCGCCAGACGCACGGGGATCAAAGTGTCATTGCATGCGGCGCTATCTGTTGCCGATCATTGTCGATAGGCTCAGTGCATGGAAAACTTGGATCTCAATCTTCTGACGGCGCTGGATGTGCTTCTTGACGAAGCCAGCGTTACTGGCGCAGCCCGCCGGCTTGGGCTTAGCCCGTCCGCCATGAGTCGGACTCTGAAGCGGCTACGCTCGACCACCGGCGATCCGTTACTGGTGCGAGCGGGGCGGCATCTCGTGCCCACGCCATATGCAGTAGATATCCGTGAGCGCGTTCATGTCCTGACCCGTGACGTGCAGGACGTCCTATGTCCTCGGCATGGGGAACTGGATCTGAAAGCGCTGGATAGGACATTCGTCCTTCGCGCCAATGAAGGCTTTCTGAATATTGTTGCAGCGCCGCTGGTGACAGCCATCATGAAAGAAGCACCACGGGTTCGCCTGCGGTTCGCGCCCAAGTCTGACAAGGACGCGTTGCCATTGCGAGAGGGACGGATTGATCTGGAGATCGGTGTCCGGGGCACGTCTGCGCCCGAGATCCGAAGCCGCCTCCTGTTCCGGGATATGTTCGTTGGCGTGGCGCGCGTCGGCCACGCCCTTTTTCTGGACGAGGATATCAGTATCGCGCGCTATGCCGCATGCCGCCATGTCGCGACTTCACGACGCGGGGCATTCAGGGGGCCGGTTGATGATGCCCTGGAACAACTGGGATACCAGCGCACCGTCTCGGTCGTCGTGCCGGGCTTTCCGGACGCGCTCGAGATCGTGCGGAAATCGGATCTGGTGACGCATGTCCCGCGATCATGTCTCGCAAACCTCTCCGATGATCCCGCAGCAATATCCCGCCTGAGACTGTTCCGCCTTCCCGTGAAAACACCTGAAATCGCCATTTCCGCCATGTGGCATCCCAGACTGGACGCCGATCCCGCCCATCGCTGGCTTCGCGACACAGTGCAGACAGTTTGCCGCGAAGTCATCGCCTGCTGAGGAAGGCCGCTTTCGTAATAACCCTCCACGATTTCGCTTAAAGCTGATAAATTTCTTAGCCTGAAGGCGTAGCTTGGCAGGGAGCTTTCTGATCGCTTGATCGCTGACGTTAAATGCTCTGTTGGTATGGGTAGAAACCAAAGAGCGCGTGCGGAATGAAGCGGGGCTTTTTATTCCGTAGTCTTTGTTCGTCTCGACCGAAGTATCTGGAAGCTGGCTGCAACTGCAGGAAAGAGGCATTAGGTTCTTCGCCTCTCCCCAGGGGCAGCCGAAGAGTATTGCGAGCCTAAGTGACAACGCTGTGAGGACGCATGTATCCGTTCAATGTGCTGAGCGTGTCGGTTTAGGCATGTAGCGGCGAAGGACGAATGCGAGGATGCGATCTACAACCCGGTCTGGGAGCATCCGAATGATGCCGATCATCGATGCCTCCTTTCCGATACCGTACCGGGTGCGCGGCTTACGGACTGTTATGGCCGAAGCGATCACGTGGGCTGCTGCGTCAGCGGTAAGCCCATTTTCGTTCGCCTCGGCTGCCTGAGCAGTAACGGCGTGTATCAGGTCGCCGTAGCGCTTGCGCTGTTCCAACGTCATGGTGGCTGCGACTTTGTTAGCTGTGGCGATCGCGCGGCTTGATATTTTCGTCTTGATCGCACCGGGTTCGATCACAATGACGTCGACCCCGAGCGGCAGCATTTCGCGTCGCAAAGAGTCGCTCAACGCCTCGAGGGCAAATTTCGCTCCTCCATAAGGTCCATAAGTCGCCATTGCGATGGTTCCGCCGACAGAGCTGATGTTGATTACCCGTCCTTTGCTGTGGATCAAGGCAGGCAAAAGCTTTTGCGTGACCGCGATGTGTCCGAAATAATTAACCTCGAAAAGCTGCCGCCAAGCTTCCAAGGGAAAGACCTCGACAGGCGCGTTCGCACCGATGGCAGCATTGTTCACGAGAGCTCTTAACGCCCTGCCTTCGGGATCGTTCTGGACCCGATCAGCCAGGGCCTGAACATGATCCTTATTCGTGATGTCCAGGATCAGGGGTTCAATGTTCTGGTCGCGTAGTGCAGCAGCATCTTCTTCGCGGCGAACGCCGGCCAGGACGTGAAATCCTCGACGGGCCATTTCTCGAACGGTTGCAGCTCCGATGCCGCTTGAGGCCCCTGTTATGACGACCAGCTCATTCTTGTCCAATACCGTCATATTCATGGCCTAACCTGCATAAATAATTAAACCTCTTCCAGAGTAATGAGGGACGCGCAGTAGCAACCGCTCTTAAGCTGGCTCGTTTAAGAGGAGGGAGTCTTCTTCGGGAGGGAAACTGCGATGCAAAAGTGCATCACGATGCTTTTGGAGCCGTGAGACCTTACTGACCTTATTTCTGTGTTCGAAACATGACCAACCCCCGTTCAGCTTCGGCCTTTAGGGCTGCAAGCCACAGTTTGAGATGCTTCTCGAGGCGACCACTTCCATAAAGAAGCGCGATCAAGGGGCCATTTGATGATTCGGTAAAGGTGACTTTCGTTCTTTCCTCGGCCATCGTTTTCACATCCCAGCGTGTGATGCCACTATAACCGGCCATTGTTCCGTAAAGCATAACCATCTTACCAGGCGTCACCCTGGCAATGCGCAGTCTATGCTTGATTAAGCCGCCGTAAGTTAGCCTGGTTTCGACGGAGAACAGTCCGTCGAGCTGTGCGTTCTTTAGATAGCCATACCATCGCGGCCAATTGGTTACGCTGGTCAGCAGATGCCATACTGTATCTGACGATGCGTTAATCATGGTTGAGCACGCCGCATTGACCGGTGCGTTTGGTATCATCTGCTCAGCCACCGCCCACTTTCTCAGGTCGCTTCTCAACACTGTGCCTCCACAAAAGAGCTGTTGACAGTGTCAACTTATCTCCTAAGTTGACGCTGTCAACAAAGGATTTAAGCGATGCCGACCATTCTGATTACCGGCGGTCACAAGGGGATAGGGCTGGAGGCCACGACAAGGATTCTCGAGCGCGGTGGATTTGATGTCATCATGGCCGGGCGTAACCTGGCTGAAGTTGATGCCGTCGCGCGCACTCTTGCCGCACGGTACCCAGAGAGGATCGAGACTGTGACTCTAGATCTGTCTTCTCTGGCCTCGGTTCATACAGCAGCGGTTGCTGTCCAGGCTCTGGTCCGCGACCAACGCGTGACGCCCTTGCAGGTGCTGATACTCAATGCCGGCGCACAGTTCATGGGACCGCCCCAATATAGCGTGGATGGTTACGAAAAGACTTTTGCAACCAATTGCCTGGGGCATTTCCTGCTGCTCAACCTGCTGCTGGAGCATATTCAGGACTGCGGCCGTGTCGTGTTCACAGCCAGTGGCACGCATGACGGGAAGACAATGGATGGCAAAATGGTCGGTAAACCGGTGGAGCCGGACGCAGTCCGGCTCGCGGAGGATGGCAAATCTGGCAAGCCTCTTCCCTGGGGCGTCCGGTATTCTACTTCGAAGCTTTGTACCATGCTCTACGCCTATGAGCTGGATCGCCGGCTGCGGACAAAGGGCTCGTCGATTCAGTCGATTGCCTTTGATCCCGGTCTGATCGTCGAGACTGGTCTGAACCGGTCGGCGCCGGCGATAATGCAGCAGCTGATGCGGACCAGCCTCGCCAACAGGCTGTTCAAAGTCCTGGGTGTCACCATGGGCAGTCTCGCGTTCTCAGGTAACGCGCTTGCACGGCTGGCTATCGATCCGGCGTTTGCCGCTGCATCGGGCAAGTATATCCAGTCCAGCAGCGGCCAATTGATTGAGGCACATTCGAGCGCCATGTCGTATGACCTTGGTCGCGCGAAGAAGCTATGGGCGGACTCTGCGGTTCTTGTCGGCCTGGGCATGTGTCCCAGAGAAGGAAATAAGGAAATTGAGTGAGCACACGAGAAAATCTGATCACACAGGCAGCGCTTCTTCTTGATAAAGGTGGGGACGCGGCCGTTACTTTGCGCGCCGTAGCACATGCTGTCGGGGTCTCGCACAATGCCCCATATCGCCATTTCAAGGATCGCAATGCGCTTCTTGCTGCAATCGCCGAGCGTGATTTCAGAATGCTGGCCTTGGCTTTTGAAGGTACACGCCTAGGTGACGCAGAGCCGATCCAGAGGCTGAAGGAGGCATTAGGCTTGTTCATTCAGTACGGGCGCGATTATCCCGCCCGGTACAGGCTGTTGTTCAGCGATCCCGGTATCGGCGCCGCGGGCGGAAGTCTTGAAGCGGCTGCGTTGAAGGCGTTTACGGCGTTCGCGGGGCTCGTTGAGGACGCGCAGAGCACGGGTGCCTTGCCGCCGACCCCCACACGGGAACTGGCAGGATTGATCTATGCGACTGCGCATGGGCTGGTCGACTTGCAAGCTGGTGGCCGGATGCGCGAGCAGAAAGGGCTGTCCGCAGCGGAACAAGGCGTGGCTCTGCTTTTGCTCCTTCTCGGGGCGTCGTAGCCTGCGGCCGGGTCCAGGGTGTCGCTTCCGGCCTCTGTTGTTGTTCACAATCGATGCTGTGCGGGTAGTCTGCATGCAGAAGCATGGATAGATGGATGGTGTTTAGTTCGGATTGGCACCTTGCCTTATAGAAATCGCTCCGAAGCGGCCTGTAGATTGCCCCTGGTAGACCTCCTTGTGGACAATTTAAAAAACTGAGAGATCTCTAGACTGCCATGCCATTGACGAAAGGAATATATGGTCCATATACGTTTCATATATTTTCTTTTTGGAAGAGACATCGATGGGTATTGTAAAGATAGACGACGACCTGCATGAGGAAGCACGGCGGGCCAGCGCCGTCATGTGCCGTTCCATCAACGCTCAAGCCGAGTTCTGGATGAAAATCGGAATGTTGGCCGAAGCCAACCCGACCCTGTCCTTCAATGACATTGTAAGAAAGCAGCTTGTCCTGGAAGATGTTTGTGTCGCAGGTCTGACAGTCGCGTAACATGCTGAAAAACTCTGAAGAGCTGGCTCTCATGCGGGTGTCAGGCAGACTGTTGGCATCCGTTTTTGAAATGCTGGACGAATTAAACCTCATTGGCATGTCGACGTTAGCAGTCAATGATCTGGTCGAACGCTTCATCACTGTTGATCTTGGAGCACGCCCGGCCAGTAAAGGACAATATGGCTTCAAATATGTCCTGAACTGCTCAATCAATCATGTTGTCTGTCATGGGGTACCTGATCCGAACGAAATCATCCGTGACCGGGACATCATCAATCTTGATATCACGCTTGAGAAAAATGGTTTTATAGCAGATTCGAGCAAAACCTATCTTGTGGGTCATGTACCGCCAGCCGCGCATCGCCTTGTTCGGATCGCCCAAGAGGCGATGTGGGAAGGGATAAAACAGGTACGCCCAGGAGCGCATCTGGGAGACATCGGTTTCGCAATCACACGGTATGCCAAAAAGAATGGCTGTTCAGTTGTCCGCGAGTATTGTGGGCACGGGATCGGTCGCGAGATGCATGAAGAACCGCAGGTGCTTAATTTCGGAAAGCCAGGAACAGGCTTGGAACTGCAGGAAGGTATGGTTTTTACCATAGAACCCATGATCAATCAGGGAAGGCGGCAGGTTATGACCAAAGACGACGGATGGGCAGTCGTGACCAAAGACCGAAAGCTCTCCGCTCAGTTCGAACATACGGTTGCAGTTACAAAAAGCGGTGTGGAGATTTTGACATTGCGTCGAGATGAGGTGTCAAGGCTGGGATTGGGTATTGCGCGTCTCTCATGACCCGATAGGGAAGACTTTTGCCTTCCTGACTTTCCCTCCTTACAACGCTACCTGGAGGGTTCGAAAAACCCTCTGGTTTTGAGTCTCTCTGTGTGATTCCATCACTCCTGCATTGATTGAGGGAATGGATGATGAAGCAGTCTGGTTTCTTTGATGTTGAAGAGCGTCTTGCCCGGCTGAGCGGGCTTGGCGATCAGCTCGAAGCGTTTTCCCGGACTGTGGATTTTGAAGTGTTCCGTCCTGATCTGGACAAGACCCTGACGTATTCCGATGGAAGCAAGGGCGGACGACCGCCATTTGATCCCGTTTTGATGTTCAAAATCCTGGTGATCCAGACGTTGAACAATTTGTCTGATGAATGGACGGAATATCTGATCAACGACCGCCTCTCCTTTATGCGCTTCCTTGGTTTGGAGCTTTCAGATCGGGTGCCGGATGCCAGAACGGTCTGGCTGTTCCGCGAACGTCTGACACAGGCGGGTGCGATCGATGGGCTGTTCAACCGCTTTGACGCAATCCTGCGCAACGCCGGGTATTTACCGATGTCAGGCCAGATCCTGGATGCCACACTGGTGGCTGCTCCAAAGCAGCGGAACACCAACGCAGAGAAAAACGATCTTCGGGAAGGACGGATCCCACAGGAGTGGCAGGACAAACCCGCAAAGCTGTCGCACAAGGATCGTCATGCGCGCTGGACGCTGAAGTTCACGAAGGCGAAGCGGCAGGATGATGGAACCATGCCATCCAGCGATCTTGCTATCCCGTTCTTTGGCTATAAATCGCATGTTTCCATCGATCGGAAATACCGGTTCATCCGGAAATGGAAAACAACGCATGCCGCCGCCAGTGATGGCGCGCGATTGAGAGAGGGGCTGCTGGATAAAACCAATACGGCCTCAAGCGTCTGGGCAGACACGGCCTATCGCTCCAAAGCCAACGAAGACTTCATGGAGGAGCAGGGCTTTGTCTCGAAGGTTCACAGGAAAAAACCGCATCTCAAGCCTATGGCCCAGCATATCCAGAGATCCAACGCAGGAAAGTCCGTGATCCGATCTCGTGTTGAGCACGTCTTTGCCGATCAGAAATCGCAGACGGGACTATTCATCCGTACTGTCGGCATCAGCAGAGCCGCCATGAGGATCGGGCTGGCCAATATCGTCTACAACATGCGCCGCTTCCTCTTCCTCGAAAGATTGAACGCGAGCGCGTAGTCATTCAGCGCGTAATAGCCCCCAATCTGCTCAAAACGCAGACCGAAAGATCACCCGAAAACCGTCAATCAAATCGCCAAAACCCAGAAATTACGGTCCAAGCTTATCAATCAAGGGTTCTTCGATCCCTCCATGTGTTTTCTGTTTGTCAGTGAAAGTTACGGGATTTCACGATAATAGGGATATCAGAATTTTCCATCTGGTCGGATGTGCCTCCAGCCGACCGGTTCCCAACGTCCGCCAGCAACCCGGAGAGGTCGGTGATCTCCTTCGCCACCAGATGCACGACGTCGCCTTCCTTCTGGAGCATGCCTGTCACCGCCAGCATCTGTCCGCCCAGTACCACGCGCCGGTTGGCATCGAACATATCGGGCCAGATGATGACGTTGATGTTGGCCGTCTCGTCCTCCAGCGTCATGAACACAACACCTTCTGCGGAGCCCGGTCGCTGCCGGACCAGCACCAGTCCCGCGACCGTCAGGCGCTTTCCATCCTTTGCCGCCAGTGCCTGCCGACAGGACATGATGCTCCGCGCCTGCAAGTCATCGCGCAGAAAGGTGAGGGGATGGTCCCGCAGGGTCAGACCAAGCTGGTTATAATCCCGCACCACTTCCGCCCCGTCGCGCATGGGCTGCAGCAGCACATCCGGCTCCTTCGCTTCCCGTGTGACCTGCGCTGCAGCAAATAGCGGCAATGGTTCATCGCGCAGAGCCTTGATTGCCCAGAGCGCCTCGCGCCGTGCGAGCCTGAGCGAAGGCCGGAACGCATCCGCTTCGGCCAGATGGGTCAGGGCTGCTGCTTTCACGCCAGCCCGACGCCACAGGTCATCGACCGAGGTGAAGGGGCGTGACGCTCGTGCGGCAACAATGCTAGCCGCATCGTCATTGGCCAGTCCCTTGACCAGACTCATGCCCAGTCGCACGGCGAACATTCCGTCAGGCCTTTCCGGTCCTTCCAGCGTGCTGTCCCCGCGCGAGGCGTTGACGCAAACGGGCCGGATTTCCACGCCATGTTCCCGCGCATCACGGACCAGTTGTGCTGGCGCATAAAACCCCATCGGATGGCTGTTCAGGAGTGATGCCAGAAACACATCTGGATGGGTGCATTTCATCCATGAGGATGAATAGGCCAGAATGGCGAAACTGGCCGCGTGGCTCTCGGGAAATCCGTAGGAGCCGAAGCCCTCCAATTGCTGGTAGATCCGTTCGGCGAAATCCTCATCATAGCCGTTGGCGCGCATGCCCTCGATTAGCCGTCTCTGAAACTGTGAGACGGTACCCGTATTCTTGAACGTTGCCATGGCCCGACGCAGCTGATCGGCCTCGGCGGCGCTAAACCCCGCACAGATCATGGCGACCTGCATTGCCTGTTCCTGAAACAGCGGGATGCCAAGTGTTTTACTCAGAACCGCTTCCAGTTCAGGTGTCGGATAGTCTTCGGGCTCAATGCCCTCACGGCGACGCAGATACGGATGCACCATATCGCCCTGAATTGGTCCGGGCCTTACGATCGCCACTTCAATGACGAGATCGTAGAACACACGCGGTTTGAGCCGTGGCAGCATGGACATCTGGGCTCGGGATTCAATCTGGAAGACGCCAATGGTGTCAGCCTTCCTGATCATGGCGTAAGTGCGTGGATCCTCGGCCGGGATGGTCTGAAGGGTGAAGTGCTGGTCCTTATGGTCCGCCAGCAGATCCAGCCCCTTTTTCATGCAAGTCAGCATGCCCAATGCCAGGATGTCGACCTTCATGAACTTCAGGACGTCGATATCGTCCTTGTCCCATTCAATGATCTGGCGGGCTTCCATGGATGCCGGTTCGATAGGCACCAGTTCATCCAGCCGGTCATGTGTCAGCACAAAACCACCGGGGTGCTGCGACAGATGACGGGGCACGCCGATCAGGCAGCTCGCCAGATCCAGCGTCAGGCGGATGCGCCGGTCTGACAGATCAATGCCGCTGTCAGGCAGGGCCTCATCATCCAGCTTGCGCCCCCAGCCCCAGATTTGCCCCGATAGGCTGCGGATCAGATCCTCCGGCAGCCCCATGACCTTGCCAACGTCACGCAGCGCCCCTTTGGCGCGATAGCGGATGACGACGGCCGTCAGTGCCGCCCGGTCACGACCGTAATGGTCATAGACCCACTGGATGACCTGCTCGCGGCGGGCATGCTCGAAATCGACGTCGATATCCGGTGGCTCCCCCCGCTCCTCGGAGACGAAGCGCTCGAACAGCAGTGAGTTTCGGGCGGGATCAATGGCGGTGATGCCCAGCACGTAACAAACGGCGGAATTGGCAGCCGATCCACGGCCCTGACAGAGAATGTCCCGGGAGCGGGCATAGCGGACAATGCTGTTCACGGTCAGGAAATACGGTGCGTACTTCATCCGCCCGATCAGGCCGAGTTCATGGCGGAGCGTTTCCGCCACGTCATCCGGTACGCCATCCGGATAGACGGAACGGGCGCCCTTCCAGGTCAGCGCCTCCAGCGCCTGCTGCGGTGTCTGGCCGGGTACGGAGACTTCATCAGGATACTGGTAGGCCAGATCGTCGAGCGAGAAGCGGCAGCGCTCCACGATGTCCATGGTCCGGGCCACCGCTTCGGGATAGCGCACAAACAGCCGGGCCATTTCGTGCGGCGGCTTGAGATAGCGGTCGGCATGACGTTCGCGGACAAATCCGGCCTCGTCGATGGTCGTGCGGTGGCGAATGCAGGTTACGACGTCCTGAAGGATGCGGCGGTCATGAGTGTGGAACAACGCGTCGTTGGTTACAACGGTTGGCACACGTGCCTGATGGGCAA
>CALFLO010000011.1 GCA_937880175.1 uncultured Gluconobacter sp. | reverse complement strand
TTGCGGGTGCGCAGTTCTGGCGCGATTTCCGGCTCCGAAGCCGAGCGGTCGAGCACATCCGGATCATAGAGGATTTTTCCGCCCGCCTGTCGCAGGGACAGGCAGATCGCCAGCATTTCGGCTTCCGGCCCGATACAGCCGGGATTAAGCCGGTTGTGCTCATGCAATGGAAGCCGGCGGCAGAACAGGAGCCCGCCGCTGAAGGCATCCACCTGTCTGCGGAACGCGATTTCAGGCTCGTTTGCCCTTAAGCCGTACCCAAAAGGCGTAAAGGCTCCATTGCGCCAGACGATGCTTCCGGCCTCCCTGACCCGGCCATCCAGACCAAGAGACTGGCCCCCGACCGCGAAGACTTCCGGGTTGGCGAACCCTTCGAGCGCGGTATTCAGGCTTCGGGGAAAAGGCTGGACCCCGGCGCAGAGCAGCAGCACGACATCTGCGCGTGCACATTCAAGCGCAAGCCCGATCTGCTCGGCATGTGTCGTCCGGTATGGCGGACGGATGATATGAATTCCGCGAACAAATCTTTCGATCTGGGATGTTTCATCCGTGGAGCCGGCATCGACCAGAATGACCTGCAAACTACGATCGTTGTTCACATGAAGAGCAGCGAGCGTCGAAAGGGTTTCCAGAAACTGGTTCGAAACAGGCAGGATGACCGTGATGTCCGGGACCGTGACGGGGCGGAAATCCAGTGGCGCGCGAATGAGCGAGGGAATGAGTGTCTGTGCCCGCTGGAGATCCAGAAGCTGACACTGTTCTGCTGAAATATCAGTAACGGCCTCATCCACGGCGCTCCCCTGGGACTGCACCCAGAGCGTGAAAATGTCGGAGATATCCGGCCGACGCAGCTGACGTTGTGTGCCGCTCTGCGACAGGAAAGATGCCAGATCGACGCCTTCCTGTGGCTGGCGCTTTTCAGCAATGCCGAAACGGATGAAATGCTCATATCCGTTCCGGAAGCCCCCATGAGCCACAATATCCCCGACATCGGGATACCGCGCGGCATAAAAGGCTTCGCTGAACCACGGGTTGGGATCGTAGGCCGTCGGATTGCCGTTGGTCAGGTAATGATGAAGCGGGCTCTGGTATCTACTGTTCTCAAGCGCTTCCGCAACGTCGGGATAACGCTCAAGATACCATTGCGGATCGAAATACCAGGAACTGCGTCGGCGCCCGGCGGCGGAAAATCTGATGAACTGAATGAAATCTCCGATCGCGAAATCATAGTGCTGCCGCTCCGCCATGCTGGCTGAGCGAAACACTTCAGGATCGAAAAACATGTGGGATTTGCGGTGTTCCTGATCGCCGATCGCAAGGTAATGGTCATACCCGTTGCAGAAACCCTGGGACGCCAGAAGATGCGGGCTCAGGTCAGGATTGCAGCTGAAATAATTTTCTTCGGAAAAAAGCCAGTGAGGCGAGCGGCTCCGAAAGCCGCTTTCACAGTAATGAAGGAAGCCACTGTCAAAAATTCCCAGACTGATGCCTTCGCGAACGTCCGGATTTTGCCGCAGGTACCATTCTTCGTCAAAGAAACGGTTGGGAGAAAGCCCGACCCGGGCTCCCTTCCGTTTCCAGTGACGCTCCAGCCCCTCATCGCTCAGATCGAGTTCGCCCGCCTCTCCGTTTTCTTTTGCTTCTTCCCGCAGACGTAATCCGTAGCGTGTGCGGTACCATTCCGCGTCGAAGGCTGCCCACAGAGGGGGGCGATCCCCTGCAAATGCCGGAGATGCAAGGATATGATCTTTCATCGAAGCTGAATCCTCTGGAGCCACACGCGGAACGGCAGATCTGTCATGCCCGGTTTAGCGCTGCTGTGTGCGGCGGCTCTGCCAGAGTTCATGGAAGTCTATGGGCTGGATGTTGGGCGACGGGAAGCCAGCCTCACGAACCGTGTTCAGCATGACGCTGCGTGCGGGAGGAAACAGAAAACGCGGGGCTTCAACCAGCAGAAGAGGTTCAACCGCTTCCTGCGGAATGCGGCCGGTGAGCCCGAACAGGCCAGCATACGCCAAAGTGATTTCGTAAAGGAGCTTGGGGTTGGGCGCGTCCTGTGTCGGTGCGCTCTCAAATCCCTGCGCACGGATGACCAGACTGACTTCGAACGTCGGCTGATCCCCGAGCTGGCGTCCCGTGACGTCAACCATCATCCCGATATGGGGCTGCGACGGGAGGTCCCTGTAGACGTCCGGGGTGTTCTGCACGTCAATGGACAATGTCCTGAGATACTGCGAACCGACGATAAGGGACGAAGAAGAAGGCTGGGAATCCGAGACATCCAGACTGGCAGGACTGCCTGTGACAGTGTCGGCATATGTTTGACTCATTGGCTTGCATCCTCATCCAGTCGTCATTCCCGACATTTCATATTGCACTGAAATGCAAGGAAATGTGGCGCTCAGCACTCTGTCATGATGTTTATGTTTTGACCAGCGGGGCGATGCCAGATGAGTATGTTCCGGCGAACCCTAACGGCCACAAGCGGCGTCCGGTTTCTGGGATGATCGGAGCACTTTTCTTGTCAAAACGGCTTTCAGATCACAGGAAAACACAAGATTGCATCATCTCGGGTACCCGATAACCGGAAAGGGATGATTTCAGACACCATCATCCCTTTCGGTGATACGTTGGGGATGATATCGCCGTCTCGCGCAAAGTCAGCACCGGCGCATGATACCGCCTGCACAGGTTATCATGACTGCTGACAGGGAAACACTCTTCCTGCCCGCACGTCTTGTTGCGCTGCAGGTCGCACGATAGGACCATGTTCATGCTCAGACTGCTTATTCTCGTCATTCTTCTTGCGGTCCTGATCGTTTTTGCCCTGAGCAATACGGATCTGGAACCCATCTGGCTGGTTTCTTTCGGCTGGCACCTGTCCATCGGGACGCTCGTTCTGGGGGTCGGGGTGATCGCTCTCCTGTTCGGCTTCCTGATCGGTCTGATCGGCGACATGCAGCAGCGTTCGCGCGCACGGCGGGCCGAGCAGCATGTCCGCACGCTGGAAAGCCAGCTCGTTGATCTTCACCAGCGCCTCGACCGCCTTCAGAACCCGGCAGGCTCCCCCCTTCCCGGCACGTCTCCCGTCCAGCCTGAACAGAAGGTTTGATCTCTACCATGGCCAGGCACACGCGACTGATCGCAGCCCTTGATACGGCATCCCGTTCCACAGCCCAGCACTGGGCCGACAGCCTGAAAAATGACGTTGACGCCATCAAGCTGGGGCTTGAGTTCACCTATGCCTGCGGACTGGACGCAGTAAGAGCCGTATCGGCGGGGCATGACCTGTTTCTGGATCTCAAGCTGCACGACATTCCCCATACTGTCGCTTCGGGCCTGTCTGCCCTCGCCCCGCTTCGGCCAGTTCTCACAACAATTCATGCCAGCGGTGGCTCGGAAATGATCGCCCGTTCCCGTGAGGCTCTTGAGAGTGCCTTTCCCGCTGGGACGAAGCGCCCGAAACTCCTTGCCGTCACGGTCCTGACCAGCATGAATGCTGCGGGGCTGCTGGAAGTCGGTGTCAATGCTACGCCACAGGAACAGGTGCTCAGGCTTGGTAAACTGGCCATTGAGGCCGGTGCTGATGGTCTGGTCTGTTCGGCGCATGAAATCGCGCCTCTGCGAGATGCACTCGGTGACGAACCCGTTCTGGTCGTCCCCGGTATCCGCCCTGCCGGGAGTGCCGCCAATGATCAGAAGCGCATCATGACACCTTCAGAGGCCGCGCGTGCCGGAGCGGACTGGATCGTCGTTGGAAGACCCATCACGAAAGCTGTGGATCCCGTCCTGGCTGCAAGAGCCATCATGGAGGAACTGGCCAGCGTATGACGGGCGTCAAGATCTGTGGAATTCGTGATGCAAGGACGATGTTGCTGTGCGCGCAACTGAAGGTTGACTGGGTCGGGCTCGTATTCTGCGAGGCCTCACCCCGCTTCGTGACTGCCGACGAGGCGGCGCGCCTGCATGAGAGTGCACCTTGCGCTCAGGATGGTGGCCCCCTCCGCGTCGGTCTTTTTGTGAAATCCGAAGACAGGTTCATCGAAAAGGTTCTTCAATCCGTTCCGCTGGATATTCTCCAGATCTATGACACTTCAGGAAGGGCTACCGAAATCCAGTCCCGGTTCGGACGCCCTGTCTGGCAAGCCCGTGGCATCGCCAGACATTCAGACCTGCCCATGGATCCGCAGATGGCAGGATATGTCATCGAAGCCCCCAAGCAGGAACAGGATTGCCGTCCTGGTGGTCTGGGTCGAACTTTTGACTGGTCCCTGACCCGGAACTGGACTGCTCCTTCATTCTGGATGCTGGCTGGTGGGCTTAATCCCCTCAATGTTCAGCGGGCAATCCAGGAAAGCCAGACACCGGCAGTGGACGTCTCTTCCGGGGTCGAGACAGCTCCTGGCTGCAAATCCGCTGAACTTATTGAAAAATTTGTCCAGAACAGCCGAAAGGCACTTGATCTAAAGCCGAAGCTCTCGTAAACACCGCCTCGCTCGACAGGAGAGATGGCCGAGCGGCTTAAGGCGCACGCTTGGAAAGCGTGTGTACGTTAATAGCGTACCGTGGGTTCGAATCCCACTCTCTCCGCCATGCATCGAGAAACCCAATGAAATCAGTCACTTACGACCACTTGTCGGTAGTAGCCTACTACTCGCTCGGTAGTGCCTCATCGGTGGTCCTTCCATGGTGAAGAAGAATGAGGATATGCACGGTCTGAAGCGCACAGGCGGTTTGACGTGGTCGGCAAGGCTCTCCGTTCCTCGGGATCGCTGGGCCGATGTAGGGCAAACCGGGTTAGATGATTCCGTCCCGGTCGGCGCTCCCATGCCCGGTGATAACCTCCCTGATGATTGCGAGAGCACGCTCCAGTGCCTGCCTGCTTTCCGGGGCACCGAGACAAAG
Source organism: uncultured Gluconobacter sp. (assembly GCA_937880175.1). GTDB lineage: Bacteria > Pseudomonadota > Alphaproteobacteria > Acetobacterales > Acetobacteraceae > Gluconobacter. The sequence continues at coordinate 11,970 of CALFLO010000011.1, read as the reverse complement.
GCGCAGGCCGGTGTCAGCCTGCGAGGAGACCGCAGAAGCATCGGGGGGCGTGATTTCCACACCGGCGCGAAGCAGCCGCGCCGTTACGCGTTCGGCATCAAGCGCCGACATAGGCATCCAGGCATGAGGCGAATGCGAGGCACCTGGCCGCGCGACGAGATCACCCAATACGGAGCGTGACTGGTTCCACCGAGCAGTGGCTTCTGCCTGAACGGCCTGCGCTATGGCATCGATCCGGCCATCCTCGACCCACTGGCTGAACACCAGCGCTCCCAACGCGGGCGGGCAGTACCCCAGGGCCCGGATACCCCGCATGAGCCTTTCCCGTGGCAGATCCGGCGGAAGTGCCAGAAAGGCCAGACGGAAGCCCGGACAGATCCCTTTGGAGAGACTTGCAAGATACAGTGTCCGCTCGGGTGCGTACGACACGATCTGACGCGGGCGCTGGGAATACGCGTAATAGGCATCGTCCTCCAGAATCAGCAGATCACGCGCCTGCGCAACAGCCGCGATCTCCTTCCGGCGCTGTTCCGACATGGTCCGGGTCGTCGGATTGTGAAGCGTCGGCAGCGTGAAGAGCAGACTACTGCCAGTTTCCGCTGCAGCCCGGTCAACAGCCTCGGGTAGCAGCCCTTCGTCATCCATCGGCAGGCCCATCAACTTCAGGCCCAGATGGTCTGCCGCCATGCGTGCACCGTAAAACGTCGAGGACTCACACAGAACGGTATCACCTGGAGCGCAGAGCGACGAGAAAACCAGTGCAATAGCGTGCTGGCCACCGTTGCACTGGATCAGATTTCCGGCGTCAAAATCCAGCCCATAATGCCGTGCGATCCATTGCGCCCCGGCTTCCCGGACATGTGCCAAACCCGCGCCCTGAACGTAATGGACGGCAGGATCGAGCGCTCCGCGTGCCATGAGTGTAGCCAAAGCAGCATTCAGATCCATCATCAGGGGAACGGGTGGTGGTGTATTGCACCGCAGGTCAATTGGTCCACGTCTGCTTTGTCCCGCGACAGAACCGCGCTCGATCGTGGGAACATCCGGAACGGCTGGTAATGTACCCCGTACGAACGATCCACGCCCGACGTGAGCGGATAGGAGCCCCCGCCGTTCTGCTTCCGCATAGGCCCGCGTCACGCTTCCTACGCTCACACCCAGCCGGAACGCCAGATCACGCTGGGGTGGCAGCTTTGTGCCGGGAGCGAGCTGTCCCGTCTTGATATCCTGCGCCATGGCCAGGACAAGCCGCTCGTACAGTGGCATGGGACCAGATTGAAGTTCGGGTTGCCACATATCCGGCTCCGTAAGTGTCATTGGAATAGGACAATATAGTGATTGAACTCTTTGGAAGAGTTGTCAATCTAGAACAATCGAATCGATTCGTCTTGATTGTACTATAACAATAAGGCTTTCCCATGTTGCAATCAGTCACGGACCTCGCACGCCTGCGACCTGAAGCAAGCATCTCCACACAGATCCCGGAAATGGTGAAAGCGTTGGGAGTGCTTTGCGCCATCTTCACAGGGCTGTTGCTTCTCATGGCCATCCATAAACCTGCCTTGGCGCAGGAGGCTGAAGACAGTCCCGATACGGTCTATGTTTCCTATGTTCGTCAGGATCTGAGCGATCCTGCCAGGGCACTGCGCCTGCTGGTCAGGATCGACAGAGCCGCCCTGAAAGCCTGCGGGGCCATGGATGGCCTTTCCATTCCGACGCAGGAATTGATCATACGATCAGATTGCCATCATGAAACCTTTAACCGAACGGTGGCGGCCTTCCACAGCCCGACGCTGACACATCTGGCCGACGCAATCGATCCATGGATCGGCCCGACGACGCAGGAACCCTGACAATGGACCTTACTTTCCGACAGGTGGACGTTTTTGCTGCCGAGCCCTTTCGTGGCAATCCGCTCGCCGTAATTATTGGGGCCGATGGATTGTCCGATGTCCAGATGGCGCAGATCGCGAACTGGACCAATCTCAGCGAGACGACATTTCTTCTCAGGCCGACGCACCCGGATGCCGATTATCGTGTGCGGATCTTCACGCCACAGACTGAACTGCCTTTTGCCGGGCATCCAACGCTCGGAAGTGCGTTTGTCTGGCAGTCTCTGGGAAATACGTCGAAATCCGATGTGATCATACAGGAATGCAGTGCGGGCCTTGTTCCGGTGCGCAAACAGGCCGACCGATTGGCCTTTGCCGCGCCGCCAAGGCGCCGTACAGGTCCTGTCGGGGCGGGTGACCTGACACATGCGCTCACGGCTTTACGTCTGGCGCCTGATGATATTCTCAATGCGCAATGGGCAGATAATGGCCCCGGCTGGATGGTCCTGCGACTGCCTAGCCGGAGGGATGTGTTGGCTATTCAGCCGGACTGGCAGACGCTGCAAGGGCAGCACGTGGGTGTTGTCGGTGCGTGGGACCCCGCTCGTGACGGTACGGATGCCCAGTTTGAGGTGCGAGCCTTTGTCGGAGACGGACAGGGGTGGGAGGATCCGGTGACCGGAAGTCTCAATGCCGGGATCGCTCAATGGCTGATCGAAAGCGGAATCGCACCGGCACAGTATGTAGCTAGTCAGGGAGCCGCATTACGAAGAGCTGGTCAGGTCTTCGTGGAGAAAGTTAGTGACGATATCTGGATCGGCGGGAATGTCGTAACCCTTATTTCCGGAACGATCACCGTATAAGCATTCGGGGCGCACAGGGTGGCCTGCCTCCTGTGACAGGGAAAGCGAAATACTCCTTTTTCGATTTCCCTGGTCTTATCCGATTAGTAGCCGAGCTCGCGTACCGCTTCAAGTTCGGCTTCAGAAACCGGGCCCTTATGCTTTGCTCGTCTGGCACGCCAGCCAAGACTGCAAACCTGACCGGAGAGAACGACCCTTGCTGGTTCTCCTGTCAGGGGTACTTCAAAACGATATCTTTTGAGCTTTGTTGTTGTCGGGCAACAGACGATCATCCCGGATTTTTTGTTATAGCTGGCGGGAGACAGCCGGGCGATGTCGGGCTTGTTTAGGTCCGCCCTGAGGATCAAGCTCCAGCCAGACAATATCTCCGCAGTCTGGCACCCACACCGACATTTACCAGATATCTCCACCGAGTTCAGATCCAAAACTCACTTCACTATGGCGGTTATCATCCGTGATCGCAGCGGTCAGGGCTTCCAAAGAAATGTCCGCTTTTAGCGGATCAGATCTAAGAAGCGGACATTCCGCTTACCCACATGATCCACCTGTCTGCTCAGTAATACGGGAGCAGACAGGTGGTAGTCGCCTTATTTTCAGACGAACGGCCAACCGGGAGAAACTCAAGCTGTAGCTGGCGTCTTGTTCTTTGCCAGCCAATCGCGACGCATCGCTATGCATGACGCAAGCCACACCGCTCCTGAAGCCATAAGGCCAGCGACCTCGCTGCCTATAGGCGCTTCCGCATCAAAATGGACAATCAGTCCGATTTTTTAGATCCCAAAAGCAGACTTTTATCCCCTATAATCGTATTGAATTTTCCATATATATATAAAAAATTTCGTATTCATCCAGCCAAACTGTGAACCCACAAAAACGTTCCATGCAGCTTGTTCTCGCCCCGTCAAACCTTGGATTGAGTCCGCTCCATAACGGGCATATCCCCGGAACATGGCGCGCTCCCGAAGCTCTAATGGGTGCTGGTCTTGGGGAAGCCGTAAATTATAGCCACCTCCATAGCCTTCCGAGACCGGACTATCGTCCTGAGGCTCAGGAGGGAACGCGTATTCGCAACGGGCACGCCATTCGTGCTTACGACCTCATCGTTGGAGAAACGGTTGGGAGTATCTGTAAGTCAGGTGAACTCGCGCTTGTCATTGGTGGAGACTGCTCCCTGTTGCCTGGAGCACTGGTAGGCGCTCGACAAATTGGGCCTGTTTCACTGGTCCATATCGACGGACACAGCGACTTCAGGCACCCGGGGAATTACGATCCAGAAGCAGTTCTCAGCGGTGCGGCCGGTATGGATCTGGCGCTCGCAACCGGACGGGGAGAACCGCTTCTGACTGTCTGGCCTGGCGTGTCAGGCCCGCTAGTTTCAGATGTAAATGTCGTCCAGATTGGTGAGCGTGAAAGTCACGATCCCGACTTTGCGTGGCCCGATATCGCAGACACGGCGATTGAGCAGGTTGATATCTTTGAAGCCCAGAAAATCGACCCGTCAGGGCTATCTCAGCGCATCCATGATGTGCTTCTTCGAGCACCTGAGCAAAGCTTCTGGATCCATTTCGACGTCGATGTCATGGATCAGGTGATCATGCCCGCAGTGGATTGTCCGGGTTCTCCTGGCCTTTCACCTCAGTATCTGATCCAGATCCTCTCTCCCCTTGTATCCAGCACGCGATGCCTGGGCATGACCCTGACTATTTACGATCCTGATCGGGATCCAACTGGACAATGTGCCGCGACGATCATCGATATTCTTCGCGTGCTCCCGTTTCGATGACCATGTTTGCGTAACAGCCTCATTCATCCCCGGAACAGTCCCAGCCGGTTTGAACCACGGAATAATCTCTGGCCCTGGAAGCTCAGTGCGATCATGAGAAAGAGGGTGACCGGCCCGAGTATGCCCTGCAGCGCATGGGCTCGCGCGGCAAGCAGATGCAGCGCCATCCACAACCAGACAAAAGCCCGTACTGCAAAATAAGCAGCCCAGATCCACGTATACGCCCGAAAAAACGTCCGCAGATCATCCCGGTCTGTCGGGAAGGGGTAACCCTGTCGCTGTTTGCCAATGTCCTGCACCAACGGTTTGCGTCCGAATGCGCCGATGGCAAACATGCCCGCAATCAGCAGATGGGTGGCAACACTTTCAAACGAAGCCCAAGCCTATCCTCTTGTTAAAATATCCAGCGCGGCCAGTGCCAGAGGACAGCCCGTTGAACAGATACCAGACCCTCCGAGGCATTGGAAAAAGGCGTGCCTCATACCATCGCACGGTCTCACCAGACCGTCCATCATCCTGGCGAATTCCCCATGGCGCCCCAGCGTTTCCAGCGGTTGTACAGGATCTTGTGTGGACCGTACGACCGGGGGCATTACGCCAGCGCAGGCCGTTCCGATTAACTAATATGCTGCCGCTTAGCACGCGGCAATCATAACTACTGGGTCTGCCATGGCTCTTTGGGAAAAAGAATCCCAGACGCTCCCTCTGTTCGTTCGTCAGCCAGGACAGGTCGCTCATTTCCAGCCTTCTCACAGAGCCTGAATCAGATCGTATTCGGAGGGCTCAGGGGCTGGCAGTGTATCGCTACCCGCAATGACAGATGCCCGACCGTCTCTTTCTCGGCCATCTGTCTCGCAGCAAGCTTTATGTATTGGCTATGAGTCCGAGTCTAATTTCAACAAATTTAATTCAACGGAATTATACCTGTTTGAGCGATGGAAGCAGGTGCGGTTTTTCGAAGACTCTCGACTGTTTCCCTCGTGACTGGAGGCGCATTGTTTCCCCAAGCCTTGCGAATGAATGTGACGACATCGGCGATCTGCTGACTGGTAAGCATGTTTCCGTATGCTGGCATGGCGAACGCGGAAGGTGCTTTATTCATTCCCGGCAGAACTGCACCGCTTTGCACCACATGCACCAGAGAAGCCGGATCATCACTCATCAGAACCGGGTTTCCAGCCAGTGGCGGGAAAGCAGGAGCGTATCCACGCCCGTCAGAACGGTGGCAGGCCGCACAGTGGTCCACATAAACCTTGGCACCCTGCGCAGAAACATCTCCCGCCTGAAGGGCGGTTGCGGCTGAGGGATCGTAATGCCATGCCGAGAGTGTCGGCTGATTGGGCTGTAATGAGAGCAGATACTGGGCCATCGCATGAAGATCCGCATCTGTCAGATGCTGGGTTCCGTGGAAAATAGCATCTGTCATGCCGCCAAATGCTTCGCCGCGCGGGTTACGACCCGTTGAGAGGAATTGCACGATGTCATCTTCAGACCATCCCGCAAGACCGGTCCGCTGATCCTGCCGCAGACTTGTAGGGACAAAGCCGTCGATTGCCGCTCCTCCAGAGAGGAAAAGCGATCCGCTGCTGTTTGAAAGAGCCTTTTCCTGCAAAGCCATACCCCGGGGTGAGTGGCATGCACCGCAATGCCCCGGACCTTCGACCAGATAAGCTCCCCGCCCTATTCCATCATTGGGCAGCGACCGGTTGACATCCTTCTGGGCCGCCAAAACGGAAGGGGAGAATACTGCCCGCCAGATGGTCATGGGCAGACGGATGGACAAAGGCCATGGAATACCGTTGCTCGGTGCCGCCTGCGCAACAGGCTGCACACCCTTCATGAAATAAACATACAGAGCGTGAATATCCCGGTCGCTCATGCGGGCATACGACGGAAACGGCATCGCTGGATAAAGGCTTGCACCGTCCCGGCGCACGCCTTCGCGTACTGCGCGGGAGAACTGCGCTTCGGAATAGGCACCAATTCCATGCGTAGGATCAGGGGTGATATTGGACGAATAGATCGATCCAATCGGAAGCTTGAATTCCATTCCTCCTGCAAATTCGCCTCTGCCGCTGACGGTGTGACATGCGCTGCAGTCTGAAGCTTCCGCGACATATTTCCCCTGAGTGATCAGGGCATTGTTATCCTCTGCCCGCAGGTCAGAAACCGAACCTGCCAGCACAGCGGCAACGCCAAAAAACGCTGCACGGGTGAATAAACCGTACTTCATGCCTGCACCATCGGGCCTGGGTTTTTCAGATAGGTCGTCCGGATATGATAGGCCGCCCAGTATGCCAGGGCAGCGACCATTCCGGTCGGGTTATATCCCATCCCCTGCGGGAACGCGCTGGCACCGATCACGAAAACATTCGAGACGTCCCAGCTCTGCAGGTACCGGTTGATGCAACTCGTCTTGGGGTCAGTCCCCATGATGGCTCCTCCGCCAAGATGTGTGGTCTGATACCGACGGGTATCGAAAACCTCCCCGTCCTTCAGCATTCCCAGAGAATAACGTGTTGCCCCCATCGCCTTGATGATGGGTTCGATCTTGCCCACCACATACTGGTTCATGCGGATATCGTTATCTTTCCAGTTAAACGTCATTCGCAGAAGTGGCTGGCCGTAGGCGTTGCTGTAGGTTGGATCGAGATCAAGGTAGACATCCCGGTACGCCATGTTGCTGCCATGGGCGTCAATGGTGAGGGAGTGGCGATAGGTATCGACCATGGCGTCCTTGTACCCTTCCCCCCATGTTGGCGCCTTGCCGCCCGGTCCACCGACTGCGGCGGCAATGGGCTTAACGCCGGCCTGATTGACCCAGACAGGCGAGCCGCCCACGAAGCCAAGCGGCCCGTGATCGAAGTTCATGCTGTTGAAGTCATCAATGGCAACGCCTGCCCCACCAGCTCCAACGAAAAGATTGGTATACTGCTTGGGTGGCAGCCATGCCCGGGAGGTCGTGATCGTCTGGTAAACGAAATTTCGTCCCACCGTTCCCGTGTTCTGCTTCGGGTCGTAAGGCTGACCGATACCGGACAGCAGCATGAGATGAACATTATGGAACTGGAAGGCACTGATGATAACCAGATCGGCATCCAGTTCGACCTGCTTCTTGGTTCGCAGATCCAGGTAACTCACGCCCGTCGCCTTTTTCTTGTCAGCGTCGAGATTTACCTTCAGCACATGCGCCTTGGTAATCAGTGTGAACTTCGGGTCCTGACGAAGGGCCGGAAGAATGTTCACGTTGGGAGAGGCCTTGGAGTACATGTAACAGTCATACCCACTGCAATATCCGCAGAAATTGCATGGCCCCATCTGTACGCCATAAGGATTGGTATACTGCGCGGATGCATTCGCCGCAGGCAGGGCATAGGGATGATACCCGACATTCGAGGCGGCCGACCGGAACAGGCTGGCAGAATAGACTTCTCCCATCGCTGGGAGTGGAAATGCATCAGAACGGTCAGGAGCAAAACGGTTGCCGTTCCCGACGATCTTTCCATTGATGGTATAGGGCTCGCCAGAGGTACCGAAAACCTTTTCCGCCTTGTCGAAAAACGGCTCAAGCTCCTCATAAGTCACGCCGTAGTCCTGAAGATTCATCCCTTCAGGAATGAAATTCTTTCCGTACCGGGCGATAACATTGGTGCGTAATGCCAGGTCATCCGGTGCGGCACGGAAATGAACCCCCGACCAGTGCAGTCCTGCCCCCCCTACCCCTTCACCGGGAAGGAAAGCGGCGAGGCGCCGGTAGGGCAAGGCTTCCTGATCGAGTGTGGTCCGTATTGTGACCGTGGACTGGGACAGGTTCTGAAAAAGGCGATGACGGATCGCCCCTCTCAGTTCGTCAATGGAACTGGGATAATCGCCTTCGACGGCCGTAGCACGCTCATCACCGCGTTCCAGCATAACGACAGAAAGTCCTGCCTCCGTAAGCTCCTTGGCCAGAATGGAGCCGGCCCAGCCTGCCCCGATGACGATGGCATCAACTTTTTTCGCACACATAATTCAAAAATCCTCAGGCGGTTTCGCCAGACATGGAAACAGGCCCGAACGGATACGGCGCCCCCTTCTGATTGACCCAGTCCATGAAGTCGGCGCGGGCGCCGGGGAAGCCGAGAAGTGTCCATCCCGCGAGGCCTTTGTTGCCTCCATAAAGCGGGTCGGAAAAAACACCTTCGAGCGTGTTCTGACGCAACTGCTCGAAGAACGCATGGGCTGGCACATCCCCCAGCATCATCTTGCCTTGTTCAAATGCCTTGAGAACCGCGATCTGGTCAGGGGCTGCCAACTGAGCGAAAATTTTGCCCTGATGATGATCACGGACATAGGTATTCGCTGCGGCAATAGCCTGCCGGTAGAGATCACGAGGCGGCAGCGGCAGCTGATACCCTAGATTGGGTGCGCCTGTCCGGAACGGGCCGGACATATACCACAGCTTCCCGTGGCCATAGGGCGTATCCATCTGTCGGTCGATGAACTCAGGGGCCCCGAGCAATGCTCCGTCGGGTCCGTGAGCATCCGCCGGAAAGATGCGGGCGCAGGCAGCATTTATGAACTGCCATTCCTCATGGTTGAAATACTGGGGTGTGTAAGCCAGCGCACTCTCGGACTGCAAAGCATCGGCCCAGACTTTATGGCCGCCATACATCCAGAAGGAGGTGGACCCAAGAAGACCGGCGGTAAAATTACGCCGTGTCGAGGGGGGAATTTTCATTTCTCGCTCCAGTAACAAACATGACCTGACAACATGGAAACAGCCAATCGCCGCATCAGCCTTTTCGCTTCCCGCACACACGGAAGTGTGGGAAGCTCGCGGGCAAGAAGACCCGGTCCCGGAAAGGTCCGTTTTTGAATAATTCTGATACGTTATGGCTCTTGAAGGCCGGTTGAGGATCATGAAAAAAACAGTAACCCTCAACTCTGTGGCAGTCGAAGCAGGGGTCTCGCGAGCTACAGCGTCTCTTGTGCTTCGGAACAGCCCCCTTGTCTCGCTTGAAACGAGGGATCGTGTCATCTGCGCGATGGATAAGCTCGGCTATATCTACAACCGTGGCGCTGCAAACATGCGAGGCCAGAAGACCGGCACGATCGGGCTTGTCCTGTGTGACATTGGCAGCCCGTTCTACAGTCAACTGATGCTGGGGATCGACGAAGTTATCGTTGATGCCAATATCGTAGCCATTCTGGTCAACAGCGCCGAAAATCCTGACAGACAGATGCGACAGATCCGCCGGATGCGAGAACATGGCGTGGATGGTCTCATCCTGTGTCCGGCTGCAGGAAGCTCCGACGCCCTTCTGTCGGAAATCGAGCCGTTTCATCTGCCCTGCATTCAGGTTCTCCGGCACGTTTCGCAGAGAAATGGCGACTATGTCGGACCTGACTACACGGACGGAGTTTCGCTGGCAGTCAAACATCTCATCAGACATGGTCGCCGCAAAATTGTCTTCCTTGGCGGCAGACCCATTCATTCTGCTGCGCGTGAACGCCTCGATGGCTTCAGAAAGACATTGAAAAAACACAAGCTGGAACATGATCTCATCATTCACACAGATCTGGAGAATCTTTCCGACCTGGGTTCCTTTCCAGAACTCATGACATCCTCTTCGCCGCCCGACGCCGTCATCTGCTACAACGACATGCTCGCCCAGTCCGTGATGGGATATCTGCTGGCGCGAGGGAAAATGCCTGGACGGGATGTTGCGGTCATCGGTGCTGACGACCTTCCCCAAAGCGCCGTGTCTTTCCCCACCCTGACCACCATCGTGACGGACCCGGTGGGGGTCGGGCGCAACGCGGCACGCCTGTTGCTGGATCGGATCGATAATCCGACTGCCTCCAGTACGCGTATTCTGGTTTCCGGACATTTGACGGTCCGCCAGAGCTGCGGTGGTCACCTGCCCTGATGCAGTCCGCTTCACCGAGAATCCTAACCCTTCTGGATTGCTTGTTGCATATCCGGCGCTCATGACATGGCTCCCATGGATCGATCTAAAAGAGAGACACATAGGATTTGAATCCCAGCATCGCTGAATTGCGCAACCCGACCTGTCCATTAGGATGTATATAATACTGAAAATCCGGTCTGAACGTCACACCGCGGATCACATTTATGGAATAATCAATTTCCAAAACCTCGGCGTTGGTCTGGACACCGGTTGCATGGTTCGGCATCCCCGCATATTTTCCCGCAGCGACCATCGCCAAAGTCGTATCTCGTGTGCCCGGAGCTATGCTGACATAAGAGAATGCAACCCCGAACATATCCTCGGGACGACCGGGGATAAGACCCTGACTCATCAAGGCACCATAGACTTCGAAGTCACGAACGGCAGTATTTGGGGAATTGTAAATATATCCCCCCATGAAAGTTAAACCAGAAGTTTTCGGCCGTCCTGAATAATTCATCAGCTTCTGGTCAAACATGAAATATGTCTGCCAGGAAGAGTTTCTCATGAGCTGCTTACCGCCGTACACATAGTAAGACTGTCCGGCAGTGTTATAATAATTGTCAGGGCGGCGCACATCATCATAAACAAATCCCAATTTATAATGACCGGGAAGATCATGATGGGGGCCGAAATGTGGTTCCCACTGCGCTTCAACTGGAATTTCATATCCGACGATATTGGCGCCGTTGAATTTGAATCCCGTTCTGTGCTGGTAATTTTGATAAATTCCATTTTCCGCGAAATAGACACCTGCCTGGATGTAAAGATCCTTGCGGGGGCGACCTTTCATGCGGAACCCCCACGTCGCCGCAGGATAACTGCCGTAATAGGTGCTATCTGCTGCCGCCTTTGGGCGTCCGCAGAACGAATTGTTCTGGAAACTACAGAAAATAGGGCTCGACGCGAAATCTGACATTTGTGACAGACGGCCGCCAGCAATCAGGAACCTGCCACCAAAAAGACTTTCCTCACCGTAGAGGGAGACGAGATGGACCACCACATTTCCGCCGCCGCCATAAATTTCAGAGCTATGCGCCAGCCAGTCACCGAACATCCGGTTCGCTGTTGTTCCGTAACGACCTATAGTTGTCATTCGGGTAACGAAGCCTTTAATTCCGGCGAGATGCTCCCAGTCCACAATAAGGTTTGCTGAGTACTGTCCTGCATTACTGGATCCATCGCGGTAATTCCCATAATGAGGACCTCTGGTCGGATGTTGTAATGCCCCCGCATACTCGTTCGTATTATCGAAATGGAAGCCAATACCTTTGTTTCTGAGCCAGGAGGTCATGCCGAAAGGATCCGGCAGAAGAGAGGGGGGTCCTTCGGTGATGGCAGAAGGCGCTGTGTGCGGAGGAGACAGCGGTGGTGCGGGATAAGTCGTAAAAATACCCGGAGCAATATCTGACTGGGGAGGAGCGTTCTGTTCGACCGAATTGAGAGGTGTTGACGCATTTTGCTGCGGCCCCAAATCCTGGTTCTGGTTCTGGTTCTGGTTCTGGTTCTGGTTCTGGTTCTGGTTCTGGTTCTGGTTC
>CALFLO010000010.1 GCA_937880175.1 uncultured Gluconobacter sp. | reverse complement strand
TCTCCATAACAGAGGACCGCGCGCGGTTTCAACCATCAGCCGCCATGAATGGCGGGTATGGTGGACTTCTCTGAAGTTTTAGAGGTCGAGACTGGCCGCGAAGTTGATCCGGTGCAATGGCAGCTTGGGCGTGCAGCTTTTGCGCTTCTTCGTCGGCAGACCGAGGAAATAGCGGACAAGTTGGCTTCTGTCGGACATGACATGCGAGTGCCATTGTCAGACGCAGATCCTGCGTTGTGGAAGATCGGGGATCTGACTGGTGGCGTAGAAAAATCCAGCGGCGCTATTTGGCGGCGCTGCCAGATATTGCCAGAGGTTGCCAAGCGTGATCGTGGGCCTGCTCTCAAACAGCTTGAGCTTTTTTTAGAAGATCATCCGAAGGGCGGATTTGCGCGGTATTGGGTCGCGACACGGGGGCAGCGGATTGGGTGGTTTGACTCGTCTGGCCGGGATCAGGTGAAAGCCTTTCATCGGCGTTTGTCCCGGTTGGCCTCGATGTTGTGGCGTGACTTCAGCATCGAGGTGGTGTGTCGTTCAACTGAAATGCCGGCCGATGTGGTTGGTCTTCATGTCCACGCGAATCTGGTGCTGATTCCTTATCGCTTCTTGGGTGAGGATGCTTGGGACAAGGTTCTTGCGTCTGCCCGCTCTGTGCTGGGTGGAGCATGGCTGAAGGATGCTGGCCGGATCGATGATATCCGGGAGGTTTTGAAGTATGTCACCAAGCCGAGTGTAGGTCCTGAGGCAAAGCGTGACGGTGAAATGGGGCTTTGTGATCTGACACCGGAGCAACTGGGTTGGATGTTTGAGACTGTTCATGGTCTCAAGTTGTTTCAGCCGTTCCAGCGGTTCAGGCAGTGGCGTTCAGACCTTCAGGAGAGCGGTGAGAAGGTCCATCGGCTGAGAGGTCGGCAGTTGGTCCGAGTGACAAAGCCGAGGCGGCTTCACAAGCAGCAGAAGGCCAGTCAGAAGGGTGGGCAAGCCGAGAATATTATTTTGGCGCGAACCATGCCGCACCCAGCTTTTGGCCCGGTTTTTGAGCCCTGCACTATCGTAATGAATTACACGCCCACTCCGAAGACAGGTGTGGGCCGGATTGGTCTTGCCATTCTGCGTGAACGGCAGGCTGAGGCGGCAGCATGGCAGGCCGCTCGGGCGAGGGCGTCCTATATCGTCCACACTTGTGCATCAACTGTCCAAGCTCATGGGGGGCAATCTGGTCCGCCTGTCGGTGCGGCTGGGCCGCCTGTTGCGGTTTCAGCGGTTCCAGCGGGTCCATGATCCGGAAAAGTGACTAGGATAAGGTCAATCTGACTAGGAAAAGTGGGTCACATCGGGTCGATGTGACCCACTATAGCCCCCATCCGTCCATTTCGCGTTCTATGTCTCGGGCCTCTCGTTGCTGTTGGTGTTGGAAATCGCGGCGGTTTTGCTGAGCCGTTCGAGATGCCTGTTTCTGTTCCAATTCAGGCCGGAAGGCGGTGTGCTGCGTGATGCTGGCCAAGATATCGGCGGCAATGGACGGCTGTTTTTCGATCGCTTGGCCGATGGCTTTCAGCGGTGCGCGGGCTGCGACGTATCCGTGTTCGTGGAACAGTTTTGCCGTCATAAGTTTTTCGAGTGCGGGATGAACCGGGCTGTATGTTTCCAACGTCTCATGGTCGATTTTCAGGCGATAGAAAAATGGGACATCTGGGCTGGTTTCTGTGACACGGGCTGCTTTTGCGATGCGCTGGTAGATGCTGGGTTCTGTAGGCGTAGGCGGTTGCGGTCGTGGTGGTGCTTTGGCCTTGGTCTGGGGCTGTGGGGCCTGTAGGCGCGGCTGTGGGGCTTTTTGCTGGGCTTTTTGCTGGGGTTTTGGTGCGTCGGGTGCGGGGCGGTTTTTGGCGCGTTTGGCGGCTCGTTTTTCGCGGATGTGGTCCCACTGCTTGTTGGTTCCTAGCGGTCCGATTTTGCGTTCTGGCGCTCTCATGATGTTGCGTGCTAGATTGGTTCGACTGTCCACCTGCTCTTCATGGCCTGCTTTTGCCAGGGCGGAATTGGTCATGGTCGCCCACCTGGCACGTATTGCCTGAAGATCGGCGGCTCTTTCCGCTGCTGTCAGTGTCTGCCCGGCATGATCTCCCCATCCTTTTGCGGCACCTCCTTTCGTTGGGTCTTTTTTATTGGCGCGTTTGAAGAATTGGTTTGCGTCACGCTCTATTCCGTCAAGTTGTCGTTCGCTCCACATTAGATGAGCGTGCGGTTGTTCTTCGCCGTCGTCTGCAATCTTGTTATGTATTGCAAAAGTATATGAATGTTTGTCGCTGATTTCTTGAGAGATGAAGTCTTGTAGAAGTTGATTGCGCTGATCAGCGGATAGTTCTCTTGGAAGAGCGAGTTCCATCTCGCGATAGGTACTGCCATTGGATCGCTCGAAAGCATCGCTTGCGGCCCAGAATGTGAGGGGATCGGATGTCGCCCACGATGGCAGATTGCCGCTGCCGCTGGACTCAAGGCGTTCTTTGCCACTGGTAATTCGGGCGGCATATTGGTCTTCGCGTAAAATATAGGCGGCATGTGCGGCGGCACTGCTTTTGCCTCTGCGGCCCACCTTCATACTGAGATGAAAAATTGCCATATCCTATCACCTAAAAAAAGAAGAAGGCGCGTTTCCACAGGAAACAACTAAGCGCGCATCTGATTTTTAATCAGATGAAGTCAGAGGGCGCACCGGCTGGTGCAAGAGTGTATAATAAACTGCGAATCACTTTTGCAAAAGGTTGAGTCATGGCAAGCGAAGATAAAAAACAACAGTGGATTAATACATTCAAGCGGCATGTTCTTTCGCCGGGCGCGAAGTTGAATGTTCGGCAAAAACGTATTTCGTCGTTGTTGATTTCCGAAGTTCTTTCCGAAGAAGATAAGAATACTTTGGATGACCTTTTGCGGGCTGAATATGAGGTTTCAAATGCACTGAAGGTTGCTGGAAGGGCGCGAAATAAATCGAGGAGAATTGAATCCGAGGCGAAGAAGATGCGAGTGCGACAGGCGTTTGATCTTGTCGATTTATTGGTTATGTCCGGTGTTATTGAAGGAAAAACGCTCAAATTTCGTGGGAATGTAGATAAAAATCTTCTCGTTGGGCATCTGCGCGAAATATTCAATAACAAGTCTTCTGATTATATTTCTTCAGCGCGGGAGAATGGCGCAAATGTAATTGTGGCGCGTGTTGCGGAACGTGAACAGAAGAAGGCTGAGCGGTTGGCAATTATTCAGGCTGGCAAGAAGAAGATGGCAGCAATTAGAGATGCACTGACTTAACTGGCCAGTGCATCTTCATAATTCTGACCGCCATAGAAAATTCCGATGATCATGACGTTGCCTGTTTCACGATCTGGAGTGAAAGCTATGACGGTCCGCTTACGGTAATGTGTGATACGGAGACCAGGGCGAATATCGTCACGGCTGGTGCCTCGATGTGGGAAGGTCTGAAGGCTTTCACAATGCGTGATGATCGCGTCTGTGTAGCGGACGGCGATTTCAGGCGATCGGTCGTTAGCAATGTCACGATATAGGTTGATAAGCTGTTCTTCGGCTTCCGGGCTGAAAACGATACGCCAAGTCATTGAGCGGCTTCGGCCTTGAGACGTGCTCGGACCTGTTTGATTGAGACGGCGCGTGAAGGGTCGGCTTTCAGGGCGTCATAAGCGGGGCCGACCTGATTATGAAGCCAGCTTTCTACGGCTCGATCTCGGGCGATGAGTGCTCGGAGCCCGTCACGGATGACTTCGCTTTCGCTGGCATACTCGCCTGTCTTTACCTTGGCCTTGATAGTGTTAGCCATTTCGATTGGAAGCGTGATGCTCATTTGCTGGGTCGTGCGCATAGTCGTTCCTCCTGTGAGTAGGACTTAATCCTATCAGTTTTCCTGTTCGATAGAAAAGTCTGACGTTTTCCCGTCCCGACGCCTTTCAAAAAGCGAGGCGGGGGAAGTGGAGGTCAAGTAGCTTCTCGAGGGGCCCGGCTGCACGGAGCGAAGCGGAGGAAGCTGGGACGGAAGCTACTTGACCGGAACGCCGCCTTGCTAGGCTGTGGTGCGGGATGGGAGGGACTGAATAGAAAGTATGTGACGGATTAGAAGGAGGATACCTTCTAGATATGTGCTTTCTATTTTTGTTATTTCTTCTCTAAGAGAAACTTCTACTATCAATAGAAGACTATTTATTTCTGATAGCTTTTCTTCTGCTGTCATGAGCAACCCTTTTTAATCCTTTGGGGCATTGAGGGTTCAATGCCTTGTGGGATTTTTGGGATTGCGATTGGAGAGAAGGGGCTTGCGGACGTCGGTTTGTCGACGTTATCACGTGGGGGATACGGATCAGAGGGCTGATCTCCGGCATCGAACTTGGCGGAACGACCGGAGATAGGCCCAAAGGTAAGGGAAAGAGCCATGCTCACGCACACTCTGACCCGCGCCCACGCCCTCTCCATAA
>CALFLO010000009.1 GCA_937880175.1 uncultured Gluconobacter sp. | reverse complement strand
CATGATCCGCAATGTGCCGCGAAAAACGGCGGCTGGAAAGGTCAGAGAAGAATGATGGCACCGGCAAAAAGACCGGCCAGAACGCAGTAGATGCCAAACGGCGTCAGGGCCCAGCCATCATGGTTGCGAAAAAAGCGCAGCATCAGCAGCGAGCAGACGAGCGCGGTCAGCCCCGCGACTACGGCACCGGCCACACACTGCACCATGACGTCATGCGAAATCACCATGTGACGCATCTGCCAGGCTTCCCGGACCGTTGCCGCCAGAACGATGGGCTGGGCCATCAGAAGCGAAAACCGCGCAGCCGTTTCATGGTCCAGGCCTCGCAGAAGACCGCCATTCATGGTTGCGCCCGATCGTGACAGTCCCGGCAGCAGGGCAAGGCACTGCCAGATGCCGATGACAACGGCATCTTTCGGGGCCAGCGTTGCGATGGGTTTGTGGTCGCGGTGGCCCTTCTGGCGACGGAGCCACTCGGTCGCCATCAGCAGGAAGCCGTTGAGGATCAGGAAGCCTGCCACGGCGAGGGGGGAGCCAAAGACGTCGCGCAGACGGTGCTCCAGAAGCCATCCAACCAGAACAGCGGGAATGGTGGCGAGAACCAGCAGTCCGAAGATCCGAATCGCCTCCATCTGCCGGTAACTGCCGTAGCGACCGAAGATCCCGCCCAGAATGGCCATCCAGTCCCGCCAGAAGACACCCGCCAGCGCGACCAGCGTGCCAACATGCAGCATGGTCAGGAAAGGCAGGAACATCGGAGCGTGTTCATCCAGATCCCAGTGCAGGAGCGCGGGCAGGAGAACGGCATGACCAAGGCTGCTGACCGGAAAAGGTTCGGTAATTCCCTGGACGACGGCGAGAATGAGGGCCTGAAGAAGCGTCATGGAGCCTGTTTCGGGTGGAAGCCTTCGTCACAAAGGCGGAAAAGCAGATCACTTGCCTGATGGTGGCGGAGGACGCAACCTTGCTCTCCACCTTGACCGGGCGGTCATCGGGGGACTAACTCCCGTTCTGTTCAAGATTTTCCGGAGGGCGAGGCTGGCATGCAGTCAATATTGAGCGGCCGCGGGGGCGCCATCCTGGCCAGTGGTCTCGTTCTGGCGATTGCCGGAACATTCCTCGTCTATGGCAATGCCCTGCGCAAGGGTCCTGACTTTCAGGGGGAGACCCTGCACGCGGCCTTCAACTCCGCGAATGGCCTTCATGCGGGTGCGAATGTTGATCTCGCCGGTGTGCCGGTGGGGCGTGTCGTGTCCATCACGCTCGATCCACGGACGCAGATGGCGGATGTAGCCTTTACGGTGGATCAGCGTCTGCATCTTCCCGTGGATACGGCCGTGGGCATCGGCGCGCCAACCATGACGGCGGATAATGCCTTGCAGATCCAGCCGGGCCACTCCAACACCACGCTGTCCAGCGAGGGCAAGATCACCGATACGCAGGACCAGCTCTCGCTGGAGCAGCAGGTCAGCAATTACATCTTCGGTGGCGGCAAGCTGGGCCAGTAAGCCCCGCCTGCCACGCCGGGTTCAGTCGTTCAGCGGATAGGACGCCAGCAGCCGACGCTGCTTGCGCCAGGAATGCAGCATCGAGAACGCGCCCGATGTCTTCCAGCCGCGCGCCCTGTTGGCCGCGCCGATCAGGAAGGTCTGGCGGTAATGGGAAAACTGGGCGCGATAGGCTTCCCAGAGCGTCGTGCGACGGTCCCAGATATGGGTGGCTTCGGAGCCGACGCCATTGATCTCAATAATCCGGAAGTTCTCGCCGCGCCGCAGCTCCTCAATGGAGGCGGCCTTGACGTCCACACGCCCGAAATAAAAATCCGGGATGTCTTTCATGATGGCGTCCAGACAGGCCGTAAGGGCGTCGGTGGTGTCGGCGCGGCCATCGCGGAAGACGGAACCCTTGCAGTGGTTTCCGGCGAAGACCAGCGGCATTTCCTCACCTTTGGCGAGGACGTTCTTTTCCTTGCCAGCCAGACGCGGCAGATAGATCTGCGGGACCAGACCCATGCGCGGATCACGCAGGATCAGTTCTTCAATCGTGGAGACACCATCGCCCGTCAGGACCGGAGCTTCCTTGTAAGTGATGGACGTGATGCGGCCGCGCGGCTCATCGGGATGGCGGATATAGAACAGGCCCGCTTCGACCGGATAGGTGATGAGTTCCTGAACCAGCATGTCCACGTTGTCGGGAAACTGCGGCAGGACGGTCTCGAGCTGTTCGCGGGTGTGAACAAGCTTCACACCCGTGCCGTTGCAGCCAATATCGGGCTTGATGACGACGGGAAAGGACAGGCCCTTGCGCTCCATGGCGTCCAGCGCGCGGCGGTCCGAGCCTTTGCCGCTGCGGAAAACGACGTAAGGCGCGATGTAGGACTGTGCTGTGGAGCCGCCCATGTCGAGAATGGACGACTTGCTCTCGCCGCACAGGCCGCCGGTTTCGATGCGCGGATTGGCGGCGGTCGAGATGCTGAGATCGCGATATTTGATCCCCATGGCGATCCAGTACAGGACGATGGGGGTGTAGAAGATGGACCCGGGCCAGAATTCGAAGAGCGAGAGCGGGTTCTGGTCGGCTTCTGACTTGGACATTGCTGTTACTGGCTCACGGTCTGGAGACGGGCGATCAGACGCCCCACGACAACGATACACAGGACAAACCCCGCCAGTCCGGCCCAGCGCCAGCCGCCCTGATGGGCGAGTAGCCAGCCGCCGACTCTCATTGCGAGCAGGAAGAGGCACGTCGTCCAGACCAGCGTAGCCACAACCGCGGTCATGGCAAAGGGAAGGAACGGTGCGCGGAAAAAACCGCAGGCGGTATAGAGCGGCAGTCTGGCGCCGGGCACGAAGCGGGAGATGGCCACGACGCGGATGACGTTGGAGCTGAACCAGTCCTGTGTGCGTTCGCGTTTGGGAAGGGTCAGGAACCGCTTGAGGTAGGGCCAGCGTGCGCCCGCAGCGCCAAGCCCGTACAGGCCCATATCCCCGACCGCGACACCGACATAGAGCGCCCCGAGCGCCAGAGGGATGCTGACTTCCCCCGCGCGGGCGGCGATGGCGGACAGCACCGTTGCCACGTCTTCGAGAATGAAGGTGCCGACAATGATGGTGGCTGCCTTCAGCCAGGCTGGCTGCGAGGCCATGGCGGGGCCGATGGCGATCACGAGTGGGGAGGTTCCATGAACATTGAGGCGCCGGTTTCGCACGCCAGCGCGCCAACGACAATCTTGCCCTGCCATATTTCGGCGCGAATGCACTGCAACACTGCCGCCGAGGCTGGCGGTCCGTGCTGCGGATTGCTAGCGTATGTCCTATCATTTTTCCCCGTAAGGGACTGGTCCTGACCGTGCTTCAAAGACGCCATCTGCTCGCCGCCCTGACTTCCGTTGCCGGTTCGGCGGCAGTCCGGCTTTCCTCAGCCAATGCACAGGCCAGCGTGCAGAGTTATGGCGCTTTTCTTGGGGGCGTCCGGGCACAGGCCATTGCGCAGGGACTTTCGCCATCGATTATCTCGCAGGCCCTCAGCCTGACGAAGCAGCCCAATGCGTCCGTCCTTAAACTGGACCGCCATCAGCCGGAGTTCACCCTGACTTGGGCGCAGTATCGTGATCGTGTCCTGCCGGAGTCGCGCTTTGCGAAGGGACGGGGTGTCTATGCCGCCCAGCAGTCCGTGATGTCTCCCGTCAGCGCACGCTTCGGATGCGACGATCGCGCTGTCATGGGGATCTGGGGCCTCGAGTCGGGATTTGGCGCCCATGATGGGACGTATTCCGTCATCGACGCGCTCGCGACGCTGGCCTTTGACGGGCGGCGTTCTGCCTTCTTCCGCAATGAGCTCATGAAGGCGCTCCAGATCCTCAATGACGGCGATATTGCCCCGGCTGCCATGCTTGGCAGCTATGCGGGCGCCATGGGGCAGGCGCAGTTCATGCCCAGCGCCTATCTGCGTTACGCGGCGGATGGGGACGGCGACGGCAAGCGCAATATCTGGACGTCCGAACCAGACGTATTCGCGTCCATCGCCAATTATCTTGGAAAATGCGGCTGGCAGCGCAACGAACCCTGGGGCCAGGAAGTCACGCTGACCAAGGTGCTCGACAAGGCCGAGATTGGCCGGACCCGTCAGCGGGCACTGGCCGAATGGATGGCGCTGGGCGTGCGTCGCGTGGATGGGACAGCGTTCTCGCAGTCGAACGTGAAAGGCGCTGTCGTGCAGCCCGATGGTCCGGGAACGCAGGCTTTCATGGTGTATCACAACTTCAACGTGATCCGCCGCTACAACCCATCGGACTATTATGCGCTCGGCGTCGGGCTTCTGGGGACGGGCATTGTCTCTGCGTAATTACGGGGCCGCTCTGGCCCTTCTGCCGCTTCTGGCGGCCTGTCATCGTGACGAACCCGCACCTGTCGTGCATCCGCATTACGAACTGGGGAGCGCATGGCGCGGGACGCATGGCTGGTTCTATCCCAGTGAGCAGTTCGACTATCGCGCAACGGGTCTGGCGACACGGCAGCACGCACCGGCTACCGGAATGACTGCGGATGGCGAGGCATGGTTTGCGGACGGCATGACCGGCGCGCATCAGACGCTCCAGCTTCCGGCGATCGTCAGTGTCCGCAATCTGCTGAACGGGCGGATCGTGCGGATCCGGCTGACCGACCGTGGCCCCGCCGATCCGGGGCGCATCATCGCGCTCTCTCCAAAAGCTGCGGATCTTCTGGGCATGACGGCAGACACGCCCGTCGAGGTTGCGGAAGACGAGGTTGCCAGCCGTACACTGGCGGAAGGGCTGGGCGGCAGGCCCGCCGCGCAGAGCATTTCCGCCGCTCCCGTCGGTGAAGTGCGCGAGACGTCGCTGAGTGACGGCTCATCGCGGGTCTATGGTAACGACTCGTCCGCGGCGACGGCCTCCGTCGCCGTGGGGCCGTTGCCTGTAACCTGGATGCAGGGCAGTCCGGGGCCATCGGGGCTGTATGTCCTGATGGGAATATTTTCCGGTCACGCGACGGCGGCGAGTGTCGCCCTGCGGTGTGGCGGTACGGTTCTGCACGCCTCCGAAGGTGCGGGGCTGGAATGGCGTGCTGTTGGTGGGCCCTATACCGATATCGCACAGGCGGATGCGGCACTGGACCGCACCCGCCTGTGCGGGGTAGAGGGCGCGCGGATCATTGTGGAATGACGGCCGGTTGTGTGAAGGCCGTGGAACTGGGGACGAACGTGCGGACTAGACGCTCTCTTTTCGGTGGGGTGGCAGGTATTGCGGCCTGTGCTTCTTTTGCGGGACCCCTGAAGGCGTTTGCCCGCCCGCACCGTCATGCAGCCCATGCGGCGAAGGCCGCTGCTGCGGCTCCCGTGGCTGACACGCCCGTGGGAACCCCCGCGAACACGCCGATCGGACCGTTCGATACCGTGGCGCGCTGGGCCTATGTCGTGGATTACGACACGGGCGCTGTCCTGCTCGACAAGGCTTCCGAGGAGCGTATGGCGCCGTCTTCGCTGACGAAGATGATGACGGCCTATATCGTATTCGGCATGCTGGCGACGGGGCGTATCCGTCTGGAGCAGAGCCTGCCGGTCAGCGAGAAAGCTTGGCGTACGCAGGGCTCCAAGATGTTCGTGCCGCTGGGCCAGAGCGTTCTGGTGTCCGACCTGATCCAGGGCATGCTGATCCAGTCCGGCAATGACGCCTGCATCGTGCTTGCGGAAGGGATTGCCGGGTCCGAAGAGCGCTTCGTTGCGATGATGAATGAGGAAGCGCCGAAACTCGGCATGATGAACTCGCATTTCGTCAACGTGACGGGTCTGCCAGCGGACGGTCACTTCATGACGGCGCGCGATGTCGCAACGATTGCCTCGCATCTGATCCGCGATTTCCCACAGTATTACCATTATTTCGGTGAGCTTGAGTTCACCTACAACCGGATCCGTCAGGGCAACCGGAACGTGCTGGTGGACAAGGGCCTCGCTGACGGTCTGAAGACCGGTCATACCGATGCGGGTGGGTTTGGCCTCTGTGCCAGTTCCAAGCGCAACGGCAACCGCGTCATCGTCGTCATCAACGGCACGTCATCCAGCAACGAGCGCGCCCATGAGGGCGAGCGTCTGATGTCTTGGGCGTTTGCGAATTTCGAGAACGCCACGCTGTTCCGTCGCGGGCAGGTCGTGGATTCCGCGCCGGTCTGGATGGGCGAGCATCGTCAGGTGTCGCTGGTCGCCGGTGCCGATATCGTCATGACCCTACCGGTCGGCTGGCAGCAGCGCTCTCATATCGCCGTGGATTATGCGTCGCCGGTGATCGCGCCGGTGACGAAGGGTCAGGTCTGTGGCGCGCTGGTGATTTCCGCGCCCAACATGGCCGATATCCGCGTGCCGCTTGAAGCGGGCGAATCGGTTGCGAAGCTCGGACTGGTCGCCCGCGCCATGACGCGTCTGGGCCACGGCCCTGCGCAGTAAGGGCATGGCTGGAAAGGGACTGTTCATCACACTCGAAGGCGGCGAGGGTGCTGGGAAATCCACGCAGGCCCGCCTTCTGGCCGAAGCCCTGCGCGCGGAAGGGCATGATGTCCTTCTGACGCGGGAGCCCGGTGGTACGCCGGGCGCGGAAGAAATCCGTAATCTGCTGCTGTTCGGGAAGGTCGATCTGTCCTGGCGGGCGGAAATCCTGATGCACATGGCCGCACGGTCGGACCATCTGGACAATGCCATTCTTCCCGCACTCTCTCGCGGCGAAATCGTGGTGTGCGACCGGTTCCATGATTCGACGCTGGCCTATCAGGGTCATGGCGTAGGCCAGGGCGCGGCAGAGGTACTGATGTTCCTGAATGGCGCGCGGCGTCTCGTGAATTGCGAACCCGATCTGACACTCATGCTGGAGCTTCCCCGGACACAGGCGCTTGAACGCCTTAACGCACGCGGTGGTCAGACCGACCGTTACGAAGGTCAGGCGGAAGCATTTCACGAGCGTGTTCTGGCGGGGTTCGAGGCGATTGCCTCGGCTGACCCGGCGCGGGTGAAGCGTGTGGATGCAGCCCGGACGCCCGAAGTCGTCAGCGCGGCGCTCCTTAGGGCCGTGCACGACCGTCTTACGGTTCAGGGCGTGTGAGCGATCCGCGGCACACTCTGGGCCTGTATGGTCACGCTGAGGCAGAAGCAACGTTCCGGCAGGCTCTGGCTGGCGGCAAGCTGCATCATGCCTGGCTGATCTGTGGTCCGGCGGGGATTGGCAAGGCGACGCTGGCCTTCCGGCTGGCACGACTGCTTCTGAAAGCGGAAAATCCGGACTCCTCGCAGGCGCGACGCATTGCAGCCGGAACGCACGGAGATCTGCTGGAAATCTCGCGGGCCGTGGACGAGAAAAAAGGCCGTCTGCGCGGAGAGATCACGGCGTCGGATGTGCGTCCGGTCCAGACCTTCCTGCATCATACGGCGACCGAAGGTGGCTGGCGCGTGGTGATCGTGGACGGGGCGGAATATCTGAACCGTTTCGCGGCCAACGCATTGCTCAAGATCCTCGAAGAGCCCCCTCCGCGCTGTGTCCTGCTGCTGACGACGTCTTCTCCCGGCGCGCTCCTGCCCACGATCCGCAGCCGGTGCCGGATGCTTACCCTGGCCGCGCTGTCGGATGCGGATATGCGCGCCGCACTGCCCGGCATTTCTGCGGATGTGCTGGCACGGGCCCATGGATCGCCGGGCCGGGCACTCTTTCTCGCGCAGGACCGGGATGGGGCGATTGCGTCATTTGTGGCGGAAACCCTCGGCGGACAGGTGCGTGCTTCGGAAACCATGGCCCTGAGCGAACGTATTGCGAGAGAGGCTGAAGGTTTCGCATTGCTCTGCGATTTGCTAGGCGAGGGACTGGCAGACCGTGCGCGCTCGGCAGCGCGGCGCGGGGATCTTGCAAAGGCCGATCTGGCGGCGCGGCAGTGTTCCGAACTGGACACGCTGAGGCGTCAGACCGAAGGCTTAAACCTGGACAAGGCCCAGGCCATCCGTCAGGCAGCGGAACTCGCTGTCGGCAGCTGAGATGGTCCGGGCGTTATGAAACGAGTGGACATGACGCGGCGCTTCACCATCACGACCCCGATCTTCTATGTGAACGGCGCTCCGCATATCGGGCATGCCTACACCTCCATCGCGGCCGACGTTCTGGCGCGCTTTCATCGCCTGAACGGCGAAGACGTGCTGTTCGTCAGCGGGACGGACGAGCATGGCCAGAAGGTCGAGCAGACGGCCGTGGCCAAGGGCATGGACCCGCAGGCCTATGCCGACGAGGTTTCCGCTTCCTTCCGCCAGATGCAGAAGGACATGGCGATCTCGACCGACGAGTTCATCCGCACCACCGAAGAGCGCCACAAGGGCGCGGCGAAGGCGCTGTGGGAGAAGGTCGCGGCGAACGGGCATATCTATCTGGGCGCCTATGAAGGCTGGTACTCCACGCGCGACGAGGCGTTCATTGGCGAGGACGAACTGGTCAAGAAGCTGGATGGGACGTTTGTTGCGCCGTCCGGTGCGCCGGTCGAGCGCGTCAAGGAGCCGTCCTATTTCTTCCGTCTGTCCGATTTTCAGGACCGGCTTCTGAAACTGTACGAAGACAATCCCGACTTCATCGGCCCCGTCGGCCCGCGTCGTGAAATCGAGAGCTTCGTCCGTCAGGGCCTGCGCGACCTGTCCGTCAGCCGTACGAGCTTCAAATGGGGCGTGCCGGTCCCGAACGATCCGGACCATGTCATGTATGTCTGGTTCGACGCGCTGGCGAACTACCTGACGGCTGTAGGCTATCCGGATCTCAACGACCCACGGGCGAAGTTCTGGCCGGCGGATGTGCATGTCGTGGGCAAGGAAATTGCGCGTTTCCACTGCGTGTACTGGCCCGCCTTTCTGATGGCGGCTGGCATTGATCTGCCAAAGAGCGTCTTCGCCCATGGCTGGTGGACGGTCGAGGGCGAGAAGATGAGCAAGTCTCTCGGCAACGTCCTCGATCCGAAGGCATTGGCTGACGAGTTCGGTCTGGATGCGCTCCGCTTCTTCCTGATGCGCGAAGTGCCGTTCGGCGGCGATTCCAATTTCAGCCGCCGTTCCATGATCACGCGCACGAATGTCGAACTGGCCAACGATCTCGGCAACCTGTGCCAGCGCACGCTGAGTCAGGTGGCCCGCAATCTTGGCGGTGTTCTGCCCGAACGCGGCACGCTGACCGAAGACGATCAGGCCATGCTGGCCATGGTGACGCTGCTGCCGACGATCATGTCCGAGCAGATCGAGCGTAAGGCGATCACCGACGCGCTTGAGGAAGTCTGGAAGGTCATCCGCGCTGCCAACTCCTATATCGACCGTCAGGCCCCCTGGGCCCTGAAGAAGACCGATCAGGAGCGGATGGCAGAAGTCCTGCGCGTTCTCGTGGACATGATCCGAGGCATCGCAACCATGCTTCAGCCTTTCATGCCAAACACGATGGATAAGATGCTGACGCAGCTTGGCGTACAGGACGACGAGCGCACATTTGCCGCGCTCGAAACGCTGATTCCCGCTGGCCGGACGCTGCCCAAGCCGGAAGGCCTGTTCCCGCGCTTTGTCGAGGAAGAGGCATGACGGGACTGATCGACACCCATTGTCATCTGGACAAGCTTGACGATCTCGCGCCTGCTTTCGAGCTGGCGCGTGAGTCTGGCCTGTCCGGAATGATCACGATCGGGACACGGTTTTCCCAAGCGGATACACAGATTGACCTAACGCAACATGACACGCCGGATCTGCGGATTTGGTGCGCGATCGGCATCCATCCGGATTATGCGGGTGAAGAGCGTCTGCCGTCCGTCGAGGAACTGGTCGCCAAGACCGAAGCGCCCTCCGTCGTGGCGATCGGGGAGACGGGGCTGGATTATTTCCATAGCGGAGATGAAGCCAAGCCAGCCCAGCACGCTGCCTTCCGCACCCATATCGCGGCTGCACGTCAGACGGGACTGCCGGTCGTGATCCACACCCGCAACGCAGATGACGATATGATCGCCATCCTGCGTGAAGAGCACGCCAAGGGAGCGTTTCCGTTCCTGATTCACTGCTTCGCGTCCGGTCCGAAACTGGCGGAAGCAGCTCTGGAACTGGGGGGCTATATCAGCTTCTCCGGACTGCTGACCTTCCCGAAATGTGAGGAAATCCGCGACGTCGCGCGGATGGTACCGGCTGACCGTATTCTGGTGGAAACGGACAGTCCGTTTCTGGCACCCGCTCCGAAGCGCGGCAAACCCAACACTCCGGGTTACGTCGCCCATACGGCTGCACGCCTTGCCGAAGTGCGGGGTGTTTCGCTTGATGAAATCACGCGGATCACGACTGAAAACGCCCAGCGCCTCTTCACGAGGATCGCTGCGTGAAGGTGACGATCCTTGGATGTGGTGGCTCGGCCGGCGTTCCCATGATCGGGGGCGAGGAGGGACCACGGACGGGGATCTGGGGCGCGTGTGACCCGAAGGAGCCACGCAACCGGCGCACGCGGTCATCGGTCGTGATTGAAGGTGAGGGCGGTTTTCGGCTTCTGGTGGATTCAGGGCCTGATTTTCGCGATCAGATGCTGAACTGTGGTCTGAGCCACGTCCATGCGGTCCTCTACACGCATCCGCATAGTGACCATATCGGCGGTCTGGACGAGTTGCGGGCCATCAACCGCGTGATCGGCACACCTCTGCCGCTGCTGGCGACGCCGGACGTGCTCGAGGAACTGCGTCTGCGCTACGCCTACGCATTCGCGCCCTGGAAGGGGCCGGTATTCTATCGGCCCGTTTTTGACGAGCGCGTCGTGCAGTCTGGCGAGAGAGTTTCGTTTCCCGGCCTCGACACCCGGATTTTCGAACAGGGCCACGGTCGGATCACGTCTCTGGGCGTGCGATGCGGCACCTTCGCCTACAGCACGGATGTCGAAACGCTTTCAGACGCGGCGCTATCCACGCTCGACGGTGTGCAGACCTGGATTGTTGACTGCTTTCAGCATGACCCGCATCCGGCTCATGCCTGGCTTGAACGGGTTCTGGAGTGGCGGGAACGGCTCGGCGTGCGTCACGTGATCCTGACCCATATGGGCCCGGATATGGATTACCAGTCCCTGCGGCAGATGCTACCCGCAGGCGTCGAGCCCGCCTATGATGGAATGGTGCTTAATCTTCAGGATTAATGCGAGATGCTCGTCTGTACCGGACTGTCCGGGGCGAGAATACTCTGTCCTTCCGGATGCGTGAGCGGTTCAGCAGGTGGGACTGATGGATTGGACGGATACTGCACGCCATTAAACCGCATACGACGGGTCACAAGGGCAGGGCGCCCATCCGGCAGTTGCCCGGAATAGGAAATGGCGAGATCATGCCAGCCCTGTGACATGTGAGGCAGGACGCGAACAGGCAGATGAACCAGCGTCATGCGTGACAGGATGCGCCAGTCATTGCCACTTTTCGTGAGAATGAAGAGCGTGCAGCCACCGGTTGCGCCGCACCATTTTCTGTCCCGGGCATAGACAAGATATTGCCGTGACGTACCGGCCCCGCTCAGTACGACATCCGCTCCCTGATATCGGGATACTCCGAGCTTTGACCCTATAAACGTCTGCATTGTGGGGGCAGGTGTGGCACCTGCCACTCCATGGAGCGCGAACAGGGCGCACAGCACAGGGACGGCATACTTTCGCATCGCACAGTCTGCTTTTAAAAAACCGGGCAGGGAAGCTGCCCGGGTTCTCAGGTTTAGAACGTCATCATCGCACCGGCAGACATCGTGTGGTCGCTCTCATGGGCACTGCTGTGGGAATCCGATTCCGTATGGGCATATTCGCCCACGATCGTGAACCAGTCCGTCAGGTTGTAATAGACTGCTCCGACTTCAGACTGATTGCGCCGGACCATGTCCGGATTATCTTCGCCTGCGGCCTGATAGAGGTTGCTGACACCATAACTGCCGACGAGCTTGAGCTTGGGCAGGATCTTGTAAGCCGCCTGAACGTAATAGCCTTCGGAATCACGCTTGCGCCCATCGGCTGAAACGCCATCGAAGAAAATACCCGTCGTTCCCAGACCGCTACCATAATAGTAATAGGCCACGCCTTCAAACGGCCCGCGCGTGACCTTCACACCAACATCGCCCGCTTCGACCGTCGTGCCTTTGCGGCTGCTGCTGCCAAGCGTGGAACTGGTCAGGTTCTGCTGATGCTGGACGAGGAAGCTGCTCCAGAAACGGGTCGTAAAGCCGGCGATATTGCCGTCATAAGTGACCTTGCCCTGAAGCATGGGGGAGCTGTGCTGGGTCGTGGTGGCGGAGATACCGCCACCGGCAAAGTTGTACTCGTCGAGTGGTGTCATGACACCGACAGAGGCCTGAAAGCCTTTCCATTTCGGCGAGATATAGGTGATCTGCGGCAGCCAGTCGGTATAGACATAACCAACGCCGATACGGCCAAGAGACGTATTGGCCGGGTTCGCGTTGCTGCCGGTACTGCCGACACTGAGGAGTGTGGCGTCGTTCAGAATGGCATCGGACGCAAAGAGCGCGATATCACGACCCAGCTTGACCGTACCGAGTTCGTCGGTGCCCGCAGTCATGAAGACCTGACGAAAATCTAGGCCAGCCGTTCCAAGGCCGACCGGACTGCCGCCGGAATTGGCGTTGAAGGTGCTGGGATTGTTATTGTTGATGCCTGGATACATTCCAAAGACAGCGCCAAGCTTGATCCCGTCCTGAACCGTGTTCAGCTTGAGGATCAGACCACCCGGCAGAAGGCCGTTACGGACAGACGAGGAATCAAAACCGCTGCTGCCGGTCGAGACGCCGCCGGCCACCGGGCGACCACCGCCCGGGCTGTTATAGGTATAGTAAGCGTTGACGAAGCCCGAGATGTTGATGTCGATCTGTCCGGCCTGGATCGTGACGCCTTTACCCGCGACATAAGGCTTCACACGCACGATGCTGTCCGGATTATAGGTCCGGCGCGCTTCCATCAGGGAGTTCCGGGCATCCTGCGCACTGGCGGAAGCGTCCATGGCGGCCCGGCGCGCTGCGGAAACAGCGGCGATGGTCGTCACATCGGGCGGAGCCTCCAGACTGCTGCCTTCGTTCTGTGGTCCATAGCGCATGTAGCGGTTGCGATGCCGCGCGGGAGCAGGGGACGATCCATCATCGTCCCGCTGGAGCGAAGGATGTGCATGATGCTGATGATGGGACAGCAGCACGTTATATTCGGAGCGGCTCAGGCTTCCCTTCGCACGGAGAATGTCGAGCAGTTCCGTATAATCATCTGCCCGTGCAAGATTCGGGAGAACGGAGAGTGCAGCAATGCAGAATGTGCTTCCCAGAAGACTCAGGCGGCACAGGGACATAGATGGCATATAACAGCCGCTCCCGCGGATACACCGATGATCGCAATGCGGGCTCTCACCGGTAGAATGGACTACAATGCTTTTCCTAGCGCGAATGGAGACATTCTTCGCAACAATAGGACGTGTTCTCACAAAAACGTCAGAATTTCGAAGCCTTCAGATATGTTAGTTGGCATAATATATCTTATACGACATGAATGTGTGCACGAGCCCGTCTCTAACCTGTGCCTTGATTCCTGTTATCTCCGGTCTATCCAAATTGCTCGTGAAGCATGAATATCCGCAGTTTTCCGCCGCTTTCAATCAATGGCATTTTGCCACATGCGCGCTTTCGTCTCATTTTAGCGCCATGAGCAGACTGTTTCTGCTGGATGCATCGTCCCGATACGGCGGTCAGCTTAATGGATATGGCAAAATGCCATTGGTTGACGCTCTGTGGCATTTCGCCATGATGCGGAAGAAATCCTGAGACTTTATGGCAAAATGCCATCGATGCAGATGTGGGGCATTTTGCCACTAACCTCTCTCCCCTTTACCTTACGTGCTTTCTCCCTTTACGCAGGTTATTCCTCCCTTGCGCAAATGAGGCCGCATGACCGAGATCCTTCCTGTTTCCCCTTCTGTCGAGCTGCCTGCCGCTGGAAACCAGCAGGAACTTTGGGGGCATCCCATCGGATTGTGGGTGCTGACGCTGACCGAAGGCTGGGTCGGGTTCTCGCTCTACGGGATGCAGGCTATTCTGGCGCTGTATCTCACGGACCATCTGCTCCAGCCTGCGCATTCGGGCGCCGTTCTGGGTCTGGGGCCGCTTGAGGCCTTTGTTTCGGCTCTTTATGCGCCCGTGGGACCACGGGCTATGGCGGGAGCCATTACCGGCCTGTTTCTGGCACTGATTTACGCAACCCCACTCCTCGGCGGCTTTCTGGCGGACCGTGTTCTGGGCCAGACACGGACGATCCTGCTGGGCGCCATCCTGATGACAGCAGGTCACTTCCTGATGTCGTTTGACTGGAGTTTCGTACTGGCTTTGGGTCTTCTGCTCGCCGGACTTGGCATGGCGGGCGGTCTGCGGGCACAGGTCGGCATGCTGTATGCTCAGGGCGACAGACGCCGTTCGGATGCCTATCAGATCTACATGATGGGGCTTCAGATCGCGGTCATCGTGTCTCCGGTCCTGTGTGCGAGCCTTGCGCAGATCGAATGGCACTGGGGTTTTCTGGCAGCCGGTATCGGTATGCTAATCGGACTGACGGTCTATCTCGTGGGACGTCGCTGGCTCCCCGCTCCGGCTCTCCCCATGACGGCAGGGTCGGCCAAGGACGGCAAGCGCACACGCCCTGCCCTGACCTCGCAGGAAAAGAAGACGACGCTCCTGCTTCTGGCGCTCGTCCCGGTCATGGCCGTCGGGGCCGTTCCGAACTCGGAAATTTTTGATGGCTATCTGCTCTGGGGGCGCGAGCATTTCCAGCTTCATCTTCTGGGATATGAGATGCCGGTGAGCGATCTCATATCGCTGGACGGTTTCATCAGCACCCTGTGCGCCATACTCGTGCTCTGGTTCTGGAAAGCCTATGCGCGGCGTCGGCCCGATCTGTCCGAGATATCCAAGGTGGCCCTCGGAACGCTGATTGCGGCTTTCGGGCCTCTGATGCTGGCGTTCGGGGCGTGGTTCAGTCCGGGGCCCCATGAAGTCAGCCTGCTCTGGGGGCTGGCCTTCCACATCATCAATGACATCGGCTTTTCGATGAATTTCGCGATTGGAATGGCACTGTTCTCACGCGCTGCCCCCGTGAGCCTCAACACGATCCTCGTCGCGTGTTTCTCCCTGCATCTGTTCCTGTCCAATCTGTTGATCGGAAAGCTGGCGACGCTGCTGGGGCGTATGTCTGACGTGTCGTTCTGGCTGCTGCATTCGGGGGCGGCTTTGCTGGCGGCGGCTATTCTTGGGTTCTGCGCCGTGCGCTTCCGTGACCTGTTGGCGCCGGGGAAAGAGACTGCGCCGCCTGTCTTTTAAGGCGGCGCAACCAGCCGGCGCATCTCTGTGGCCGAGGCCGTTGTGACAGCATCGCCATCCAGCGTACGCACCGTCACGGGCGTCAGAAGTCCGTCCGCCCTTTTCTGGCTACGCTGGATAATGAGGCGCTTCACAATAGGATAATCCTTCAGCAGCTTCTCGAACACCGGACGCGGAATGGCGAGCAGATGACTGAATTGCAGGGAGCGAACGGTTCCAGGCATCATCTCGTTGCGGATGACGGAAGCGGCGCCAATCAGGTCTCCGCTCCCGAACAGCAGGTCCCGTTCCGCCAGATTGACCTCCGCCAGTCCCGCCACCTGCGCATAGACGAAGCGTACGCGCTGCCCGCGCTTGAACAGGACTTCGCCGGGCGAGACGAAATGCATGGAGACCTTGCCTGATAGCTTCTGCAGCACGCTGTCGGGAACACCATTGAAAGCCGGAAAGGCCCGAAGGCGCTGTTCGATACCGCTCTTGAGATTGAAGCGGAGCGGCGCATCGAGCCGTGCGCGCTGGCGCTCGATCTCACGGTGCAATTCGCGATGCAGCTCCTCGGAAATCAGGTTATCAGCTTCGAGCGCATCATATTCCTCATCCTCCAGACGCAGGGCGATCTGACGCAGGATGCGGCTTTCCAGTGCCTCGGAATAGCCGGAATAATGGAGGCGCAGGGTCTCCAGCGCGTCATCCAGCAGCTTGCGCTGGCGACCAAGAACTTCGGACACGATTTCCGTAATACGCGGGCCAAGTGTCGGCTCCATACGCTGGCGGATGAAGCGCTGGAGCGACAGCGAGACGAGATGGGCGATGATGAGCATCTCAAAACGCTCCATCATGCAGTTCGTCAGAGGCTCGTCGATATGCAGGCGGCTGTGAAGCTCCTGCGCGATCCGGAAGCGCCAGGAAGGCTGAAGACGGCGCTTGAGCGCGCGGACGTAGCCATAACGCCCTTCCAGGCGTGCACCATCCGCCATGGACTCAGCAGTCCGAAGCAGGGTTTCCATCACCCGCCGGGACAGACCCTGAATCCGGAACAGATCCAGCAGCAGGGAGCGTTCCTGATTGGCGATGGTGATCAGCGCGATATTGACGCGGTTACGGTCGCTCAGGGCGGATTCAAAATTATTGGCCGCCCTCTCCTTTTCCGCGCGCCGTTCCAGACGACTGATGACACCAGCACGGGTCTGTTCGCTGAAGCCCAGTTCTTCGGAAAGCTCCCGTGTGCGCTCCGCGACCTCACCAAGACCGATGCCCACGATCTGCTGTCGGATGGCCTGATCAATGGGCGAAAGCTGATCCAGCTTGAAGAACAGGACGAGCGCACGAAGCGTGGTCCCGTTGACCAGAAGCGTGATGAGCACGAAACCGGTGGCGATGATGCCGACGAAATGGGCGACCGGGCTCGAAACGCTCTGGTTCTCGGTCACGGCCAGCGCCAGCGCCAGCGTGATGGCGCCACGGATGCCACCCCAGGCCATCGTGGCCTTGAAGGGATTGGGAACGGGCGGCGAGAGTTTTGTAATGGCCAGAAGCGGCAGCATTCCGAAAATCACGGCCGAGCGTGCGATCAGGCCAGCCACGCTGGCGATCACGATCAGCACGAAATCCCATTTCGTCATGCCGATCAGCAGACGGGGCACCAGCATGGCGGCCAGAAGGAACACGAGCGATCCGGCCCAGAAAACGAGCTGCTCCCACATTTCATTCAGGAAACGCCAGACCTGCGGCCGGAAAGTAGACGGCCCGTAAGCGGAAACCGTCAGCCCCGCCGCAGCTGTTGCGACCACGCCCGAAAAGCCGAGCATCTCATCACACAGAATATAGACGGCATAAGGCAGCGCCAGCGTCAGCGTGACTTCGGATGCAGCCGATCCGCCCAGTCCCGCAATCAGGAGCAATGTGAGACGCGCCAGACAGACGCCGACCACAATGGCCCCGATGAACGCCGTCAGGAAGTCCATCAGGGCATCGGCCAGATGGATCTGATGATGCGACGTGACGGCGGCCAGAAGGATCGAGAAGATCGAAATGGCGGCAGCGTCGTTCAGCAGCGCCTCACCCTCAACAAGGCGTGTCAGCCGTGACGCCGCACCGATTTCGCGAAAGATCCCGGCGACGGCGGACGGATCAGTCGTCGCGACGATCGATCCCAGGAGCAGGCAGACGACGAGGCTCTGCTTGGCAAAGGGGTAGAGCGCAAAGCCGATAGTCGCAGTCGAGACAATGACGGCTACGACGGCCAGAAGCAGCACCGTTGCGGTCTCATGGGCCAGACGGCGCACATCAATGGCCATCGCGCCCTGAAACACCAGAACGGGCAGGAAGATCAGCAGGAATGCTTCACTGTTGACCGGGAAATAGATCAGCGCCTCGGCCGCCCCGTCCAGAAGATCCGTGGCTGAGGAGCGCACGATCAGGGACGCGACAAGACCCAGCCCGATCCCGGTCAGAGCCAGCAGGACAGCTTCTGAAATCTCGAGGCGTTTCGCGAGCGGCTGGATGATGCTGACAAGCGTGAGCAGGAACGCAAGCGCTAAGAGTACGGCCGCAAGTCCTGTCACCATCATCGTTGTCTCGGCTCCTTCATGAGGTCGTCTTCAGACGACTTGGCGTATTTCAAGTTGGTGCTGTCTCCCGGGAAACAGCGTCAAGCCAGCGTCGGACCTGACTTTCCGGGTCTTTGTGGCCGATGAAGTCGCTCATGACGGCAACCGTATCGGCCCCCGCCTCAAGACATTCCGCCAGTCGGGGTACGGAAATTCCACCAATGGCGACAAGCGGAACAGTCCCGCACAGCCCGCGCCATTCTGCCAGTTTCTTCAGTCCCTGCCCCGTAAGAGCAACGCCCCGAAGCTGCGTGGACCAGACCGGGCCGAAGGAAATGTAATCCGGCTTGCAGGCGATTGCCGTTTTCAGCTCTTCGTGGGTATGGGTCGAAATACCAAATCTGATGCCAGCGGTCCGGATGGCCTTCAGATCCGCCGTTTCCAGATCTTCCGGCCCAAGATGCAGCCATTCATAGCCCAGTTCGATGGCTGTCTGCCAGTAGCGGTTCAGCGCCAGCGAGACATTGAACCGCGCGGCCAGTTCCTGAGCCAGCAGGGCCTGAGCCCGGATTTCCTCTTCCGGTAGATCGCGCAGGTAGAGTTCGATGAAACGCAGACCAGCCCCACCCAGCCGCTCGACCCATCGCGGATGGTCAACGACGGCGTAGATCCTTGAGGGAAGAGAGGGCATCACATTCGTACTCCACAGGGCCTGCAGGAAAAGCCGCGCATCATCAGACTGGCCACCACTGTTACAGCTTGGATCAGGTGCGTCCAGAGGTGGCTCATGGTTATCAACGTCCTGTTTTCAGGACCGTTCCTGCAAAGCGGACATCAATGCTTCCGCCGGATGGGGTGGCCGATGCCCAGCCATACGCTCGGTCTGGCAACGGCAGGAAAATCCGGTCGCAAGAACCGGGGCTTCGACTTTTGCCGACCAGTTCTGGTCAAAAATCTGGCGTGAGAGAGACGCATGCTCCTTCTGATGCCCGAACAGCCCGGCCATGCCACAGCACCCGGCCTTTCCCGCCGAGACCGCTACCCCGAAATACCGGAGGATGAAGGCCCAGTCCCCCGCACTTTCCGGACGGGCCGCCTGCTCCGTGCAATGGGAGATGACCGTCATGGAGGCGGAATCCTTTCCGGCCTGAACGGAGCTGAGCGTCCCCTGCTCTATCCGTGCACGAAGATATGTTTCCAGCGGAAGAACGGCCGGTATGGGGCGCTCTCCCGCGCCGACCCTGTATTCCTGCGTGAACATGAGACCGGTGGCAGCATCCAGTGACACGACCGGGATCTCAAATGCCGCCAGCCGCCGCAGTTTACGCAGGGTCTCGCGGGCCGTAACGCCGAAGCCCCTGCGAAATCCCAGAACATGACGGGCCTTGCCGTTGTCCCAGACGGGCGTGACTTTCACATCCAGTCCAAGAGAAGTCAGGAGCGCCTGGACTTTCTCAATCAGCCCACCATCGAAGCTTCCGGTAAAGGAATCCTGTATCAGGATCACCGCCCGGGGGTTTCGGCGGTTTTGACGCAGCCAGGAACGGCTGACCCGGTTTTGCGCACCCGGTCGTGCAGGATGCAGGCGCGGAAGATCGACCAGCCCGAACCGTAACAGAACGGCCCGAGAGACCGGGTTGTGCATCAGGAGATTGGCCAGTGCTGGCGCCATCCGACCCGCCGCCAGAAGCGGTTCCAGCCAGTAGACAAGATAGTCCCGGACTGGCCTGCGGTTGTCACGGAAATAGGTCGCGAGGAATTTCGAGCGCATGGACGGAATATCTACGCGGATCGGGCATTGC
Organism: uncultured Gluconobacter sp.; assembly: GCA_937880175.1. Lineage (GTDB taxonomy): Bacteria > Pseudomonadota > Alphaproteobacteria > Acetobacterales > Acetobacteraceae > Gluconobacter. The sequence continues at coordinate 33,528 of CALFLO010000009.1, read as the reverse complement.
GTCGCGCAGGCCTTGCAGGACAGGCAGGTGTCCAGAGACGCCTTGAGCTCGTCGGTCAGAGCCGGGAGCATGCTGCGGTCAGGTGCATCCTCCGGCAGGGAGCGCAGTCTGGCCCAGCTCCGGAGCAACAGGGCGCGCCCCTTCGGAGACTGCGACCTGTCTTTCGTAGCCTTGTAGGACGGGCACATGGCCATGTCCGGTTCGCGGTTGAAGCACGCGCCGTTGCCATTGCAGCTCACGGAGGGCGCGTAGGCGTTACGCAGAGCCGGGGTAATATCTTCGTCAAAACTCCCCTTGAACGGGATCCCGTCGATCCGGTCCACGGGATAACCAGCACCACCGGGAGCGAGCTTGCCACGATTGAAAATATCTTTGGGATCAAAGACATCCTTGATCCGACAGAGTTCCGCGAACAGCGTCTCGCCAAAGAAAAGCGGTGAAAACTCGCCGCGAAAGCCGCGTCCATGTTCGCCCCAGAGCAGACCGCCATGGCGCTTGGTCAGAGCCGCAACCGCATCCGAAATAGGACGGATCAGTGCCTGATCTTCCGTTGTGAGCATGTCCAGAAACGGCCGGACATGCAGGCAGCCGACATCCGCATGGCCAAACATGCCGTAAGACAGGCCGTATCCATCCAGAATGTCGCGAAACTCGCTCACATATTCCGGCAGGACCTCGGGGGGAACCGCGGTGTCCTCAACGAATGGCACACCCTGCCTGTGACCATCCGGGCGCCCAAGCAGTCCAACGGATTTCTCCCGTAGCGTCCAGAGGTTCGCAATGATTTCGGAGTCTGAAACTGCTTTAAGATCAATGGGTTTGTGAAGAGAGCTCTCAAGGAGTTTAACCGCCTGAGACATCTGGTCCTGAAGAAGGTCCAGATCGTCCCCGACGAATTCGACAAAGCTCATGCCTTTGACCGGCAGCGCGGACTGGTTGCCAAGAACGCGTTCCAGCGCGTGCCATGTCACATCCTGCTGCGCCTTGGCGAGGACGCGGTCATCCAGCACCTCTACAGCAGACGGGTTGGCAGGCAGAAGGGTCTGAACATCACGCAGGGTATCGTTGAAGCTGGCATAACGGACCACGATGAGTTGCCGGTATTTCGGCAGACGTCGAACGCGCAGCACGACCTTCTTCGTCAGTGCAAGCGTGCCTTCAGACCCGGCCAGAAGCCGTGCGATGTGGAAGCTCCCATCCTCAAGCAGAACGTTCTGGAGGTTGTATCCCGTCAGACCCCGGTTCATATCCGGGAAGACGCGCCGGATCTCGTCAGCCTGTTCCGTGACGACCCGGTGCACTTCGCGGTAGGCGCGGGCTGCGAGCCCTGCCCCTTGCATCGCATCTTCAAGCTGCACAGCCGTCAACGGACCAACATGTAGGTCCGTTCCGTCAGCTAGAACGACATCCATCGTTTCGATGTAGTCGGACGTCCGGCCATAGATCCGGGATCCCTTACCGGACGCATCGGTCGCGATCATGCCACCGATCGTCGCCCTGGTGGCGGTTGAAACCGTAGGAGGAAAGAAGAACCCGTGAGGTTTCAGGAAGGCATTGAGACGCGCGAGAATGACACCTGGCTCGACCGTGACCGTGCCAGCTTTGGCATCAAAATCGAGAATTCGGTCCAGATGGCGCGAGACGTCGAGGACGATCCCATCCGTGAGCGACTGGCCATTGGTCCCTGTTCCGCCACCGCGGATCGCAAGGGTCAGTTCGCCATCCGCTGTGGCCCGGACGGCCCGGTTGATGTCCTCTGCCGTGCGTGGATGAATGACGGCGGCCGGGAGGCGCTGATAGATGCTGTTATCGGTAGACGAGACCATACGGGACGAGACCTGAAGGTTGATCTCGCCTTCAAATCCCTGTTCCTCCAGTCGTCTGACAAAGGCTTCACGTACGGTAATTTCGGAAGCACTGGGAGAGAGCCCTGAATTTCCGGTCGATATTCCGGATATTGCGTCTCCACCCATCTTTGCGTCTCCTTTAGCCGGCCATGCGTGCTGTTATCATAATGTATGCAAAGAACTTTCCCCCGATAGGAAAATCTTTCATTCAACCGTAACGGATTTAGCAAGGTTCCGAGGCTGATCGACATCCGTGCCTTTGAGCAGGGCCACTTCGTAGGCCAGCATCTGAACGGGGATGGCATACAGGATCGGGGCCACGAAAGCGTCCACGTCCGGCATGATGACGACCTGTTCCGCCACGCCTTCAAGGCGCTTGGCTCCTTCGGCATCCGTAAATGCAAGAATGCGGCCACCGCGTGCCTTCGCTTCCTGAAGATTGGACAGGGTCTTGTCGAACAGGATCGTGGACGGTGCGATGGCGACGACCGGAACGGTCTGGTCAATCAGGCTGATGGGGCCGTGCTTCAGTTCACCCGCGGCATAAGCTTCCGCGTGAATGTAACTGATTTCCTTTAATTTTAACGCGCCTTCAAATGCGATCGGCGTGCAGATTCCGCGCCCCAGATACAGGACATCCCGGGCCTGTGCGACAACCGCCGCCATCGCCTGAATATCCTTGGTTCGCGTAAAGACTTCCGCAGCACGGGATGGCAGATCCAGTAGGCTGGCTGTCAGACGCTCTTCGCGGGCCTGATCCATGGTGCCACGGGCGCGCGCGAAGTCGATCGCAAGAGCGGCCAGAACGGAAAGTTGCGCCGTAAAGGCCTTGGTGGAAGCGACGGAGATTTCCGGGCCTGCATCCATACCGAGCACGAGATCGCTTTCACGTCCCATCGTCGAATGTTCGACATTCAGCACGGAAACAATGCTCTGGCCGGCCTTCTTGAGGCTCCGAAGAACGCCCAGAGTATCGGCGGTCTCGCCAGACTGGGAAATCAGGAGCGCTACGCCCTTGTCCGGCTGCGGCGGCTCGCGATAGCGCATCTCGGATGCGACATCGATTTCCACCGGAATGCGCGCAAGGGATTCCAGCCAGTACCGACCGACCATGCCGGCATAATAGGCCGACCCGCAGGCCGTAATGGTGATGCGGGGAACCTGCGCCGGATCGAATGGCATTTCCGGCAGGGCAATCCGCTTGGATGCCGGATCGGTAATGCGCTTCAGCGTCTGCCCGATGGCGACCGGATGTTCATGGAGTTCCTTCTCCATGTAGTGCCGGTATCCATCCTTGCCGACCTGACCTGCCATGAAGGTCAGGTCCTGAACGGGACGGCTGACTTCGGCGCCGGTCATGTCGAAAATCGTGACATGACCGGGGGTCAGCTCGCACCAGTCGCCATCCTCCAGATAGGTCATCTTCCGGGCCATCGGGGCCAGGGCAATGCTGTCGGACCCAAGGAACATCTCGCCGTTGCCGTAACCGACAGCGAGCGGTGCGCCATGCCGGGCGCCAATCAGCAGACCTTCATGATCCTTGAAGATCATGGCGATGGCATACGCGCCTTCCAGCCGCTTGATCGCGGCAAAGGCTGCTTCGCGAGGTGCCAGTCCCTGCCCCAGATACTCATCCACCAGATGGGCGACGGTTTCTGAGTCCGTCTCGGTTACGAAAACACGTCCCTTCGCCTCAAGCTCCTTCTTGAGCGTGGCGAAGTTCTCAATGATCCCGTTATGAACGATCGCTACACGGCCGGCCTCATGGGGATGCGCATTGTTTTCCGTGGGCGCGCCATGGGTGGCCCAACGCGTATGGCCGATGCCGGTCGTACCGGGCAGCGGGTGCTCCTTCAGAACATATTCAAGATTGTCGAGCTTGCCAGCCGCACGACGGCGCTCGATGTTTCCTGCTGCCGTCAGCGTTGCGATGCCCGCGGAATCGTATCCGCGATATTCAAGCCGACGCAGAGCCTCGAACGCAATCGGGCTGGCAGGCTGATGTCCAACAATACCGCAAATACCGCACATCAGCCCTGTTCCTTCCGAGCTTTGAGAGACTGTTTGATCTGAAGGCCCTGCCCGCTTTTGAGCGTCTGCCGTGCCCGGCCCAGAGCCAAATCGCCAGCCGGAACGTCGTTGGTAATGACACTCCCGGCTGCAATGAGGGCATCGTCCCCGATGGTCACAGGCGCCACGAGAATGGAATCCGAGCCGACGAAAACGCGCTCGCCAATCATGGTCCGGTGCTTGAACACGCCGTCATAGTTGCAGGTGATGGTCCCTGCGCCGACATTTGTGCCGCTGCCGATCGAGGCGTCACCAAGATAGGTCAGATGATTGGCCTTCGCGCCCTCACCCAGCTCCACATTCTTGAGTTCGACGAAATTGCCGACATGCGTGTGCGGGGCGCAGAGCGTGCCGGGGCGCAGCCGGGCGTAGGGGCCGATCATCGCGCTTTCCCCGACTTCACAGCCTTCCAGATGGGAAAAGGCCCGAATAAGCGCACCGGAGCGGATCGTAACGCCAGGTCCGAAAAACACGTTCGGCTCGATCGTTACATCCGCTTCAATGACGGTGTCGGTGCTGAAGAACACGGTCTCGGGGGCCACAAGTGTCACACCGGCATCCATGGCCGCGTTTCGCAGGTAGGTCTGAAGCGTCGCTTCAGCGCGCGCCAGTTCGGCTCGGGAATTGACGCCTGCCAGCTCGGCTTCCGGTGCTTCCACACACACGACCGGTCCGGCTTTCGCGACCATTTCAACCACGTCCGTCAGATAATATTCGCTCTGGGCATTATCGTCCCGGACTTGAGAAAGCCAGATGCGGAAATTATCCGCACCGGCACACATGACGCCGGCATTGCACAGCGTGATGCGGCGTTCGTCTTCCGTGGCGTCCTTGAACTCGACGATCTTCACGACCCTGCCGTGATCTTCGACGATCCGGCCATAACGTCCCGGCTCGGCAGGACGCATCCCCAGAAGTGCCAGACTGGCGCCTTCCCTGCGGGCCGCGAGCAGGCGCTGCATCGTTTCGGCGGTAATGAGCGGGTTATCGGCGTAGAGAATGGCGACATCGCCCGTCCCGAACAGGTCCCGCGCCATATTGGCCGCATGTGCGGTGCCAAGCCGTTCGATCTGCGTGACAGTCCGGAAAGGACGAACAGCCTTCTCAAGCTCCGGCATGTCGGGACCGGTGACAACGACCACGTCATCAAAGACCTGTCTGGCGGTTGTGATGAGATGGTTGATCATCGGCTGGTTACCCAGACGATGAAGCGCCTTTGGCAGGCTGGACTTCATGCGCGTGCCAAGGCCCGCGGCAAGAATGATGGCAGTGGTGCGATGGGTGCTGTCGGTCATGTCCCGCCCGGGGTATCCAAACCGCAGGCCCGCGTCAAACGGTGCCCGCAGACTGTGTCATCACTTCGAATTGCCAATTATTGCAAGACGTTCGAGGGCTCCGTTCAGGGAGCTACGGCATGCTGCATGACGACCATGACATGCCCGAGTTTGGGGTGATTGAACTCGATCCGAACCGGGACAAGTCCCAGAGCGTCGATCTTCCTGAACCAGACCGCCCCCGGCTGGGGAGAAGCAAGTTTTTCCCGGTTCGGGGAGTCCTTCACGAAGCCTGCCAGCTGACGGCCCACGAAATCACATCGCAGGGCCTGACCGGAATAGGCTTCGTCCTGCCCTTGCGGAATATCCACCATGGTGGGGCCATGGACGACCATTTCACTCAACCGGATGCCATCGAAAACGATCTGTGATCCGTTACATTTCCCGGTTGTGGCAAGAGCATGCAGCAGATGGGCCATGCCACTCAGTGTATCGACCGTATGCGGAAGAGAACTGTCGGGGATCGGCTCCCGATCGGTTTCCGGGGGCTGAAGATCCGTCACTTTTGGAGTGTCATCGGCGAAATCCAGCCGGACATGCCGGTGCTTGCCCCGCGAAATGCCCCCGCTGTCGAACAGGACCGGCTGCACGTTGCCATCAGGCATAAAGTGCCCCTGAACACGCGATGTCACGTCCATGGTCACGAACCAGCTGATCAGACCCGCAGGCTTGATCTGCGTGCTTCCTCCATAACCCCAGGGCTGAAGCTGATAGGAAGCCTGGGCATTCAGAACATGAAAGCCCTTGATATAGACCGCGTAAGAGGCATTGACCTGCCCGTCAGCACGGGCCGAGCCGCAGCCCAGTCCGGCCAGCAGGACAAGGGCCGCACCCGCTGCGAAAGCCTTAAACGTCAAGATTCGCGACTTTCAGGGCATTGCCGACGATGAAGTCCCGGCGCGGCTCCACAACGTCGCCCATCAGCGTCGAGAACACCTGTCCGGCGTCTTCAACGTCTCCGATCCGGACCTGCAACAGGGTGCGGGTCGAAGGATCGAGCGTCGTGTGCCAAAGCTGCTCGTCGTTCATTTCGCCAAGGCCCTTGAAGCGGTTGATCGTCAGACCGCGGCGTCCCTGAAGCAGGATGCGCTCCATGACAGCGGCCGGTCCGAACAGCTCATAAGCCGTGGGGTCGAGCGTAAGGGTGACGGGCTTTGCAAAATCACGGGCCAGACGCTCCCATTCTGACACCAGCCAGCGGGCTTCCGCCGAACGCAGAAGCGACGGCTCGATCCGGTAAACCTCACCCACGCCACGGACCGAACGGGCACATTCCAGACCAGTCTCTGAAATGGAGACCTTCCACCCGCGCTCGTTTGGCAGCGAAGCGCCATCAAGACGCTGCTGGAACTCCGCCATGCGCGATGTCGCAACCGCGATATTGCTGTCCAGAACACCTGAAATGGCAGCCTGCTCCATGACCCAGACGGGAACCTTGGACGCAATGCTCTGCAGGCGACGGGCCGCAGCGGACATGAACGTGATTTCTTCGGCCAGAGCTTCGCCCGTCAACTCACGGCCATCCGCAAAGCGCAGGGTCGCATTCGCCAGCGCCTTGTCCAGCAGGTACTGCTCAAGCGCGGCGTCATCCTTGAGATAACGCTCTTCCTGACCGCGCTTGGCGCGATAGAGCGGCGGCTGGGCAATGTAGAGATAGCCCTGCTCGATCAACTCAGGCATCTGGCGGAAGAAGAACGTCAGAAGCAGCGTGCGGATATGTGAGCCGTCGACGTCAGCATCGGTCATGATGACGATCTTGTGGTAGCGCAGTTTCTCAGCCGAGAAACCACCCTGATCGACTTCCCCACGACCGATACCGGTGCCAAGCGCGGTAATCAGTGTGCCGATTTCCGCAGAACCCAGCATCCGGTCGAAGCGGGCGCGCTCAACGTTCAGGATCTTGCCACGCAGCGGCAGGATGGCCTGAAAACGACGGTCCCGTCCCTGCTTGGCCGTGCCACCTGCGGAGTCACCCTCGACGATGAAGATTTCAGCCTTGGAAGCATCGCGTTCCTGACAGTCCGCGAGCTTTCCCGGAAGTGAGGAAACATCCAGCACACCCTTGCGGCGCGTCAGCTCACGCGCACGGCGGGCAGCTTCACGCGCACTGGCGGCGTCGATGATCTTGGCGACGATCGCCTTTGCTTCCTTGGGATGCGTCTCAAACCAGTGGGAGATCGCATCGGACGCGGCAGCATGAACGACAGGCTGGACTTCGGACGAGACGAGCTTGTCCTTTGTCTGGGAGGAGAACTTCGGATCCGGCACCTTCACGGACAGCACGGCGGTCATGCCTTCACGCATGTCCTCACCCGTCAGCGATCCTGCCTCGCGCTTGGCCACACCTTCAGCATATTTGCCGACGACGCGCGTCAGTGCCTGACGGAAGCCGGCGAGATGCGTGCCGCCATCGCGCTGCGGGATGTTGTTGGTGAAGCACAGCATCGTCTCGTGATAGCTGTCGTTCCAGGTCAGGGCGAACTCGACCCGGATGCCACTTTCCGGGTTGTCGATCTCGCCGATGATCGGCGGCGTAACGATGGAAGTTTTTGAAGAATCAAGCCATTGAGCGAATGCGCTCAGGCCACCATCATAGTGGAAACGCAGCTCTTTCGGCTCGGCATGGCGCTCATCGCGCAGGACGATCAGCATTCCCGAGTTCAGGAATGCAAGCTCGCGGACCCGACGCTCAAGGATCGAAAGATCGAAATCGACCTTCGTGAAGGTCTGCTTGCTCGGCTTGAACGTGACCAGCGTGCCACGGTCCTCAGTGGACGGGCCGATGACATGCAGGGCTTCATCGCGCTCACCATGCTGGAAGCGGATTTTGTGCTCCAGACCATTGCGCCAGATGAGAACTTCCATCCATTCGGACAGCGCATTCACCACGGCCGCGCCCACGCCATGCAGACCGCCGGAAACCTTATAGGAGTTCTGGTTGAACTTGCCGCCGGCATGAAGTTTTGTCAGCACAACCTCGGCTGCACTGATGCCTTCTTCCGGGTGAAGATCAGTGGGAATGCCACGCCCATCATCACGGACCGAAACGGAACCATCGCCATTCAGGGTCAGGATGCAATACGTCGCATGTCCGGCCTGAGCCTCGTCCACCGCGTTATCAATGATCTCGAAGACCATGTGATGCAGGCCCGAACCGTCATCGGTATCACCGATATACATGCCCGGGCGCTTGCGGACGGCATCCAGTCCCTTCAGTACCGAGATGGAGGACGCGCCGTAATCGTCACCGTCAACGCTTGGGATCTCGGGCTGGTTCTGGGTGTCTGACATGCGCGTGACGGTCTCCGTGGTACTCTGAATAACTGTTGGATCAGTATAGCCCCTGCCGTCCGTTTAGGCCAGCGGTGGCGGCAGATCAGGATGGCGATATGGTGCCGTTCCTGACGGTGAAAAACTGGGCTTGGCCTGCGAGCGGTGCGAACGCCTCGACATCCGTCCCCGTAATCAGGACCGGTGCCTGCAATCCCCCGAGGCTTTCGAGAAGGGCGCGGCGTCGCGTCTCGTCCAGATGCAGCAGGGGTTCATCAAGCAGGATCGCAGGCGCCTGCCCGCGCTCCTGTGTCATCAGCCGCGCATGGGACAGGATCGTGCCTGTCAGCATGACTTTCTGCTGGCCGCTGCTCGAAAGCTCCGCAGGGCGTCCCGTTGCGGTGTCCGAGAGTGTGAAATCGGCCCGATGAGCGCCAACGGACGTGGTGGAGCGCTGCCGGTCTTCATTCCGGCTCCGCTGAAGAGCGTTCCTGATCCAGTCTTCGACTTCCAGTGCCGGCTGGTTCGACAGGCGGCTGGCAATGGCGCAGTCCAGATGTAACGTACTGGCAGAAAATCCATCATTCTCAAAAGGATGGGCGTTCATGCTCTCGATTAACGCAAGCCGTGTCGCGGACGCCGCGACGGCATGGCGTGCGATGGAATCTTCGATGGAGGAAAGCCACGCCGCCTCATTCGAGCGCTCGGACAGGATCCTGTTCCTGCTGACGACCGAGCGATCATGTGCTGCGATCTGGCGTCCATGATCGGGGGACAGCGCCATCACCAGCCGGTCCAGAAAACGCCGCCGGCCGCTGGAGCCTTCCTGAAAAAGCCGGTCCATCTGCGGCGTCAGCCAGACGCAGGAAAACTTCTGGCCGATCGCAGCCTGAGAGCGGATGTTTTCTCCATCAAGACGGAATGTGCGGCGCTGTTTTTCGGTCAGGTCGCTGCCCGTTCCGATCCGGAACTCGTCCAGCCCGGACTGGAGTGTCGCTGCAACGCCCCACCGCTCTGCTCCCTTGCGGCATAGCGACGGAAGAGCGGCGCCCCGCAATCCGCGACCAGGCGCCAGCAGGGAGACGGCTTCGAGCAGATTGGTTTTTCCAGAACCGTTCTCCCCTGTCAAAACCAGAATGGAGGCATCCGGGGTCCAGACAGTATGGGTGTAGTTCCGGAAATCCGTCAGCGCGAGCCGGGTCAGTTTCAATCTGGGCTCGTGTTCAGACCCGCATGGGCATCAGGACATACAGCGCCGAAGGCGACGCCGTGTCACGGACAATGGTCGGGGCTGAGCTGTCGGAGAATGCGAATTCCACTTCCACGTCGATCTGATCGGTAATGTCCGTCAGGTAACGGGCCTGAAAGCCGATCTCGATCGGTGCGGCATCATAGGAAACGGCGTTTTCGTCCAGTTCCTCATGCGCAACGCCCTGATCGGGGCTGGTGGCTGACAGGTTCAGCATGTTCTGCGTCACCGACAGCTTGACCGGGCGCGAACGCTCCTGACTGATCGCCGCGACGCGCCCCACAGCCGCCGCAAAGTCGCGCTTGCCGACGCGCAGGATGCGGTCATTGCCCTTGGGAATGACACGCTCGTATTCCGGGAAGGTACCGTCGATCAGCTTGGACGTCAGCAGAACCGGACCCGCCTGGAACTGGATGCGCGTGTCCGACAGTGAGACTTCCAGATCGGCAGCCCCTTCGTCGAGCAGCTTGCGCAGTTCGTTGATGGTCTTGCGCGGGATGATAACGCCCGGCATGCCACGCGCACCTTCGGGCAGATCCGTCTCAACACGGGCGAGACGATGACCGTCCGTGGCAACAGCCCGCAGCATCGGAACAGCGCCGTTTTCCGCGACATGCAGATAGATGCCGTTCAGGTAATAGCGGGTTTCTTCGTTGGAGATGGCAAATTTGGTGCGGTCAATCAGCCCACGAAGTGTCGCGGCTGGGATCGTAAAACGATGTGGCAGGTCACCGGCAACCATGGCCGGAAAATCATCGACCGGCAACACGTTCAGGCTGGTGGCATAACGGCCCGCACGCAGGGCGAGCGGTGCTTCGCTGTCCTGATGATCGAACTCAAGTGCGACGCCATCGGGCAGTTTGCGCACGATCTCGAAGAGCACGGCTGCCGGAACGGTCGTGGAACCGGAACGCTCACCTGTCGCGGGCACATCTTCCACGACGGCGATTTCCATATCCGTCGCCGTCAGACGCAGGACGTCATCCTGATAGGTCATCAGGACGTTGGCCAGAATGGGAATGGTATTCCGCTTTTCCGCAACGCCATGAATATGCGCCAGAGCCCGTTGCAGCAGGGTACGGTCAACCTTGAATTTCATTCCGAGCCTCGGCGAAGATCTTGAATTAATTGAGAGAACCTAGCAGACCCCCGCCCCTCGGGAAAGAGAGGGATCGGAGGTCCGGGCAGGTCAGCCTTCCAGCATCCGGCGCAGCAGTTCCACGTCCTCGGCGAAGGACGCGTCCTGATCCATCAGCTCGGTCACGCGGTTGACGGCATGCATGACGGTCGTGTGATCACGGTTTCCAAACTTGCGTCCGATTTCCGGAAGGGAGCGGCTCGTCAGCTGCTTGGCAAGATACATGGCCACCTGACGCGGACGTGCGACGGCACGGGCACGGCGGGCGGAGGACATGTCCGTCAGGCGGATGTTCCAGTGTTCGGAAACCTTGCGCTGGATTTCCTCGATCGTGACGCGGCGGTCATGCGCCTTGAGCATGTCCTTGAGGACATCCTGCGTCGTATCGAGCGTGACCGGGCGTCCGACCAGATCCGCATGGGCGATCAGGCGGTTCAGCGCGCCTTCAAGTTCACGGACATTGGTCGTGATCTTGTGAGCGAGATATTCCAGAACCTTGGACGGGACATGCGTGCCCGAGGCCTTGGCCTTGGCTTCCAGAATGGAAATACGCAGCTCGAAGGTCGTGGCATGGATATCAGCGACCATGCCACAGCCCAGACGGGTCCGCAGACGGTCTTCAAGGCCCGACAGATCCGAGGGGCTCTTGTCGGCGCTGACAATGATCTGGCGGCCGGCATCGACGAGGGCATTGAACGTATGGAAGAATTCTTCCTGCGTGTTGTCCTTGCCGATCAGAAACTGAAGATCGTCGATCATCAGCACGTCAACGGAGCGGAGCTGCTCCTTGAACTCCATCGTGGACTGCGAACGGATCGCCGCGATGAAGCGGTACATGAACTTTTCCGCAGACATATAGGCCACGGAGACCTTACCTGTCCGGGTCAGTTCCGTTCCGATGGCGTGCATCAGATGGGTTTTGCCGAGGCCGACTCCGCCATACAGGAACAGCGGGTTGAAGCCCGGGCTTGAGGGTTTTTCCGCTACGCGGCGGGCGCACGCATAGGCAAACTCGTTGGGCTTGCCGACGATGAAGGTATCGAACGTAAAGCGCGGATCCAGCGGCACGGCCAGATCGCTGCGGTTTTCGGGCACGGCGACCTGCGGGGCGAGTTCATTGCCCTCGACCGCTCCCTCTTCCGTGTCCTCCGTATCGCCCATGGACACTTCAGGCAGTCCACGCCGGACCTGAAGTTCCACACCCTTGATGTCCTCACGCTCGGTACGCCAGAGCGTCTGAAGACGCTCCTCATACTGGCTGCGGACCCAGTCGCGCAGGAACCGCGTGGGCAGATAGAGGGTCAGTTCATCTTCTTCGAGCGGTCCCAGAACGATCTGCCGGAGCCATGTCCGGTATTCGACCTCGCCGACCTCACTCTTCAGTTTCTCACGAACGCGGATCCAGGCGGTCTCCAGCGGTGTCGTCGAACCGGGGGCGGAGGCGCTGGCGTCCAGATACTGAGCGTTTTCCACCATTGTACCCCCTTTCATATCCATTCCCGCACCAGGCGGGCGTCAGTTGTGGTTCCCTGCGCGCAGGGCGATTGTGCTCTCGACAGAAATCTGCAGCAGAAAAGCTGGCGAATTTCCGGAGAAGCCAGAGCATCCGATACTTTTTTGTCGAACCCCCAGAATAGGCGTCCGCTCAACCCGAAGCAAGCTGGAACACGAAGGGTTCAGCGGGATGTCATGAGGGTGTTCCCCATCGGCAACCCCGGCTCAGAAGCTCGGGAAAAGATTTCAGGAGATGCAGTCAAAAAAGAACGCGCTCCCTGAGGGGAGCGCGTTCTTCAGTTCCGACCCGAAGGTGAAGCTCAGGCGGTTGCCAGAGCCTTCACGCGAGCGGACAGACGGGACAGCTTGCGGCTGACCGTGTTCTTGGCAATCACGCCCTTGCCAGCTGCGCGCTGCATTTCCGGCTGTGCAACCTTGAAGGCTTCGGCAGCAGCGGACTTGTCACCCGACTGGATGGCGAGTTCGATCTTCTTGATGAACGTGCGCATACGGGACATGCGGGCAACGTTGCGCTCACGGCGACGTTCGTTCTGACGGATACGCTTACGGGCAGAAGCTGTGTTTGCCATGGATCTTTCGGTTCAGTTTGCGTTTTGGTCGCGTAAATGGTTGGCGCCCTCTACTCCGCTCTGACGGGTCCCGTCAAGCGTTTTGCACATTTTACACAGGATGGGGGCATCTTCGGGCGGCCTGATTATTTCTGACATGTCGCACAGAAGAACGTCGAACGCCCTGCCTGCGTGATGCGCCGGATCGGACTGGCTTCTCCACAGTTGGGGCATGGAGCGCCTTCACGACCGTAAACGAGGTGCAGGTCCTGAAATCCGCCTTTGGTGCCGTCAGCCTGCACATAATCGCGCAGGGACGACCCTCCGGACGCGATGGCCTGCTCCAGGATCTGCGGAATAGCCTCTGCAAGCGCTTCGGTCTCTCCTTCCGTCAGGGTACAGGCCTGTCGTTCAGGATGGATCTTGCAGCGGAAAAGCGCCTCACACACGTAAATATTGCCAAGTCCTGCGATCAGCTTCTGATCCAGAAGTGCGGATTTCACTGGCGTGCGACGGCTCCGGAACAGATCCGCCAGTGCCGGGCCACTCATGGCGTCCGAAAGAGGCTCCATCCCCAGATGCGCCAGAAGACGATGGTTGTCTTCCTCAGACGTGGGAACCAGATCGACCATCCCGAAGCGCCGGGGATCGACCAGCCCGGCCCGTGCGCCACTCTCCGTTTCAAGGACCAGATGTTCGTGGGCTGGCGGAGTCGCGTTCGTCCCTGCCCGGCCGATCGTGAGTCGGCCTGACATGCCCAGATGCAGCAGCATGCTCCACCCGCCTTCAAGGCGCATGAGAATATACTTCGCGCGCCTGCGGAACGAGAGAACGTGATGTCCTTCCAGCTTCTCCCGCAGATCTGCGGGAAACGGCCATCGAAGGTCGGGACGGTTGACGGCGACATGGCTGATTCGGTGCCCTTCGAAGGCATCACGAAATCCGCGCATGACGGTTTCGACTTCTGGAAGCTCTGGCATGGCTGGCCTCAACGATATATCGATTGCCCCATGACCGATAGCGCAGAACACAACGCCTCGCCCTTCCAGTCCTCCGCACATGCCGAGGACACCACCGATTTCGGCTACCGGAGTGTTCCGCGCGGCCAGAAGAAAACGATGGTCCGGGAGGTGTTCGAGAGCGTCGCCGGGAAATACGACATCATGAATGACGTGATGTCGCTGGGTATACACCGCGTCTGGAAGCGCATTTTCGTGGGCATGCTCAATCCGCGCCCCAACATGAAGCTGCTCGACCTTGCAGGTGGAACAGGCGACATCACCTTCGGCTGGCTCCGTGCCGGCGGTGGCCCCGCCATCCTGTCCGACATCAATGCCGCCATGCTGTCCGTGGGGCGTGATCGCGCCATCAAGGCCGGACTGATCGGCAAGATCGAAGTCTGCGTCGTGGACGCGGAAGCCATCCCCCTGCCCGATTGCTCCGTTGACCGCGTGACCATCGCGTTTGGTCTACGCAACTGCACGGACAAGTCGGCTGTGCTGCGTGAGGCGCGTCGCGTGCTCAAGCCGGGTGGACGCTTCTTCTGCCTTGAGTTCTCACAGGTCGAGATCGCAGCGCTCGCGCCGATCTATGACATGTGGTCCTTCCAGGTTCTTCCCAAGATGGGCCAGCTCATCGCCAGGGATTCCGAGAGCTACCAGTATCTTGCCGAGAGCATCCGCATGTTCCCTGATCAGGAAACGCTGGCGCAGATGATGCGCGATGCCGGGCTGGAGCAGGTTCAGTACCGCAACCTGTCGGGTGGCATTGCCGCCATCCATTCCGGCTGGCGTCTGTAAGACCATGCGCCGCGTCCTGCTGATCGTCTCGGGTGGCATCGCGGCCTTCCGGGCGCTTGAGCTGGTGCGGCTGCTGCGGGCGCAAGGCATTGCCGTCACGCCCGTCATGACCGAGGCCGCCAAGGCCTTCGTCACCCCGCTCAGCCTTGAGGCACTGGCAGGCGAGCGTGTGCATGACGCGCTCTTCACGCCCACGCAGGAAAGCGAAATCGGTCATATCGCGCTGGCCCGGAGTGCTGATCTCGTCGTGGTCTGCCCCGCCACGGCTAATATCATGGGCCGTATGGCGCATGGTCTTGCGGATGATCTGGCCACCACGCTTCTGCTGGCCACCACGTCTCCCATTCTGCTGGCCCCGGCCATGAATGTGCGAATGTGGGACCATCCCGCCACGCAGGCCAATCTGAAAGCTCTCGAAGCACGGGGCGTCTCCATCGTTGGGCCGGATGTCGGAAGCATGGCCTGCGGAGAAGTCGGCGCGGGCCGCCTGAGTGAGCCGCCCGCTATCCGCGACGCCATCCTGCGGATCCTGACGCCGGACCGGTCTCTGGCCGGACGCCGCGTTCTCGTAACGGCTGGCCCGACCGTCGAGCCGCTTGATCCCGTCCGCTTCCTCTCCAACCATTCTTCCGGCCGACAGGGCTACGCCATTGCGGCAGCTCTGGCGGCACGCGGCGCGGACGTCACACTGGTCAGTGGACCGGTTTCGATCCCCGTGCCTGCGGGCGTCCATCGCATCTCCGTTCAGACTGCCCGCGAGATGCTGGCGGCCTGTGAAACTGCCCTGCCGGTCGACGCAGCAATCTGCACCGCTGCTGTCAGCGACTGGCGCGCAAAGGATCTGGCTCCGGGCAAGATCAAGAAAAATGCAGACGGACCGCCAAGACTCGAACTGGTGGAAAACCCCGACATTCTCGCAACGCTCTGCCGCACACCACAACGCCCCCGCCTCGTCGTGGGATTTGCCGCCGAGACGGACGACGTTCTGGACAACGCTCAGGCCAAGCGTCTGCGCAAAGGGTGCGACTGGCTTGTGGCCAATGATGTGCGACAGGGCGTGTTCGGCGCCATGCGCAACACCGTCAGCCTGATTGACGAAAACGGTGTCCAGAACTGGCCGGAAATGGACAAGACGGATGTTGCGGAACAGCTCGTGCAGAGGATTGCCGCGTTCTTCGCTGATCCATCTTCATAGGGATCGCAATCCGCGATAAGACAGGTGTCATGATGACAGACCTGATTGATGTGCGCATCACGCGCCTGCCTCATTCCGAAGGCCTTCCCCTTCCCGCCTATGCCACCGCCGGTGCCGCAGGATTCGATTTCCTGGCCGCAGTGGACGCCCCCATGACGATCGCTCCGGGTGAGCGCGTTCTGGTGCCGACCGGCCTGTGCATCGCTCTGCCGCCCGCTTACGAGCTTCAGGTGCGCCCGCGTTCGGGGCTGGCGCTCAAGCATGGCATTACGCTGCCCAACTCCCCCGGCACCATTGACGAAGACTATCGCGGCGAGCTTCGCATCATCGTCATGAACGCTGGCACCGAGCCGTTCACCGTTGAGCGTGGCACCCGGATCGCACAGGGCGTGCTGGCTCCGGTCTCGCGCCTGCGCTGGGCCGAAGTCGAAACACTGGACGAGACGGCGCGTGGCAAAGGTGGTTTTGGCAGCACGGGCCACTGAGTCTGTATTGAGGCATGCAGAAAACACTTGAGCCTTCCAGACGTCTCTTCCTAACCTCTGGCTCCCATCACGAGGAAGGACAGCGCGCATCATGACGGGCAGCCCGATGGCCATGCCCTTGCGGATCATGCATCGCTGGCGCCAGCGCATGAGCGGTGTCGAGCTTTCGATCCTGTTCTGCGCGACGGCGTTCGCGCTTCTCGTGGCGCATCGCGGATCTGTCGCGCCGGTCCTGTCTGCCATGCCGCCTGCTGCTCCCATGCCGCTGTGGGAGATGGCGGGGCTGACATTCCTGCATGTCGCACTCTCACTGGCAATCGTCGTAGCGGCCTCCCTGCTCCTGTCGGGCGCGGCGTGTCAGTGGCCGCGTTTCAGGGCCTTGCTGATTCCGGCCTTGTCGGTCGCGCGCGCTGTTCCCGGCCTTGGCCTGATCGGGATTCTGGCTGCTGTTTTTCCGCCCTCGCTGACGATCATGCTGGTTGCCGCATCGAGCATGATCTGGCGGATCGTGACGGCCGTGCTCGATGCCGAAGATACCCTTCCAGCCGCGCTCGATGAAGTCGCAACCGGCCTGCGCATGACGGGGTGGCAGCGCTTCTGGCGCCTGAAAATCCCGGTTGCCGTCCCGCTGACGACGTTTCGGGCCATGCAGGCCATGCCGGCTTTCTGGGTCAGGCTGCTGTCCGCGGAGGGCCTGATGATGCTGATGAGCCATCAGGCAACGGGCGGATGCGGCGCGGCGGCCCTGCAGGCCATGCTGGACCATCATCCGCTCCGGATCGTCGAAGTTTCGGTGCTCATCCTTCTGCTGATCCTCGTGGTCGATCAGGCTCTCATGCGCCCCATGACAGGATGGGCGCAGCGTTACCGCCCGGAAGGACCATTCGAGACGCGCTCCCGCCCACAGTCCTGGCTGCTGACGATCTGGCGGCGCACGAAGCCCATGCTTTGGCTCAGCGGGACCATCGGCGAGGCTCTTGCATGGGTCGGGAACTGGCGCCTCGGACGCCCGCGCAGCATCCTGCCCGAGCGCGACAGGCCGGTCAGGGCGTTTCCAGAGGCCCTCCTGCCCCTCATTTCGCTGCTTCTCCTCGCCTATGCGATCTATCACGCCGGTCTGGTGCGACAGGTCCCCTCCGATCTTGCCGAGGGTGTTCTTACGCTTTCGCATGTCTGCGGAACGCTGGCCCTGTGTGTTCTGGTCTGGGTTCCGCTGGGCCTTCTGATCAGCGAGCGCGGATCTTCCCTGCGCACGCCCTTCCGCACAGCCGTCGTCGCCTGCGGACTTTTCCCCGCTGTGCTTCTCTATCCGCTCTGCCGGGAACTGGGGCTGGATTCCTCGGTCATACTCCTCTTCCTCGGCGCGCACTGGCTGGTCGGGGTCGTGGTGCTCGATGCGGCAAAGGCCATTCCATCGGGCCTGCGGCAGGTCGCGGTGGGACTGCGACTGCGGGGCATCCTGCTGTGGCGGCGGCTTTTGCTGCCCGCCATCGCGCCGGAACTCTGCGGCGGCCTGCTGACGGCGGTGGTGCCGGTCTGGAACGCGGTGATGGTGGCGGAGGCGTTCGTACCGTCCGATAGCGGGCTGGGTGCTGCCCTGCTCTCCGAGGCCCTGAGCGGAGCCGTAGGCGCGCAGATCCTTGCGCTCATGCTGCTGACGCTTCTGTCCATGCTGCTGGACCGGCTGGTTCTGCAGCCTCTCGCCGTCAATGCGGCCCAAAAATATACGATCTGAACCTCAGGCTGAAATTCACAGACCCATGAAATCGCTCCTGTCCCTTCGCGAATGTCGCCAGACCTATCTCAAGGAAAGCAGCACGGATCTGGTTGTGCTGGATCACGTCAGCTTCGATGTACGCACGGGAGAAATCCTGGGGCTGCTCGGGCGGTCAGGTTCCGGAAAATCCTCGCTGCTGCGGATCATGGCCGGGCTGACGCCGCCGATGTCAGGGCAGGTCCTGTGGCAGGGCGCACCCGTCACCGGGCCGCTGGACGGTGTGGCGACGGTCTTTCAGTCCGGTGCGCTCTTTCCCTGGCTGACACTGCGTCAGAACGTGGCCCTCGGACTGGAAATGCGCCGCCTGCCGCGTGCCGAGCGTGAGACCATGACGGATGCCGCTATCGAGGTCATGGGGCTTGAGGGCTACGAGAACGCCTATCCAAAAGAGCTGTCCGAGGCCCTGAGCCAGCGTGTCTCTTTCGCCCGCGCTCTGGCGCTTCAGCCCTCCCTGCTCTTGCTGGATGAGCCCTTTTCGGCGCTGGACGTGCTGAGTGCGGAGAATTTGCGGACCGATCTGATCGAACTGTGGGATGAAAAACGCCTCCCCCTCAAGGCTATGCTTCTGGCCACGCACGGGATCGAGGAAGCGGTCCTGATGTGTGACCGCATCCTTATTTTCTCATCCAGTCCGGGCCGCGTGACGCACGAAATTGCCGTGCCCTTCCCCCATCCGCGTAACCGCGACGACGAAGATTTCCGGCGTTTCGTGGACCAGATCTACTCGCTCATGACACGTCGCGCGCCCATCGTCTCCGAAGCCGATCCGGTTCAACCCGCTGCGGCGTCAGGCACGACGCTCCCGCCATTCTCGATCGTGCTGCCTGATCTCGCGGTCGAGGTGCTCGTCGGGCTGATGGAAGTTCTGGAAAGTGAGCCACTCTCCGGCCGGGCGGATCTGCCTGAACTGGCACAGCGGCTCCAGATGACGCTGGATGATCTTCTGCCGCTGGGTGAATCGCTTCAGCTTCTGGACCTGGCAGAGCTGGAGGATGGCGACATTCTGCTCACACCCGACGGGAAGGCCTTCGTTGAGGGTGATTCCGACACCCGCAAGGACCTGATGCGGACCGCACTCCTGCATCACCTGCCCTTGCTCCGCTCCATCCGAGGCACGCTGGATGAGCGTTCAAGCCATGTCGTGGACGCCGCCCGCTTCCGCAAGGCCATGGAGGAGAGCATGTCGCCCGACTACGCGCGCCAGACCCTCACCACGGCCATCGGCTGGGCGCGTTATGCCGAGCTGTTTGACTATGACGAGGAGTCCGACCGCTTCCATCTGGAGAACGAGGAATAAGCGACCCGCGTCAGGCGCAGCAGACGCGCTTGTCCGCGATGGCCTGCGTGAAGGCCTTCCAGTCCTTTTCGCTCTGATCGGCATAGAGGACCGCAAAATCGGCAATGGCCCGGGCGAAGGAGTGTCCTTTCCCTAGATAACCGGCCAGCAGGGGCAGATCGGCGGAACGGCCATGTGAGCGCCCGAGGGTACGCCCGCAGAGCGCGGCATATTCCGGTAAAAGCCCGTCTTCGATTTTCTCGCCAATCATGGCCAGACGCACATCCTTGGTCTGACGGACATAGAAATCCCGGCCACCACCGGCCTTGCGCCCGGTCTGGGCAGTCGTCCGTTTGCCGGTCGTATGCGTCCAGCCGAGGAATGTATCCGAACTGGCCTGCATGATGCGCTGCCCGGTCACGACCCGCTCTCCGTGATTGGGCAGGTCCACAGCGCCCTGGAAGGGTTCAAGGACGGAGGTCTGGGCCTCCTTGATCTGAAGGATCAGCGGCTCGTTATCGGCTGTCGTGAACAGTCCGAGCGCACAGAACGTTCCGACACTGCCAATGCCGACGACCTTGAACAGCACGTCCTGCAGGGCATAGCGCTCCAGAACGATCCTGCGCTCAGGCGGCAGATCGCTGACATAGCGCGCAAAGGCACCACGGACGATATCGTTATGCTGCGGCAGGCGCGTGACGAAAGGCGGATGTTCCTTCAGGCGTCCGGCTGATTTCGGATCGATCATGCCGAAATGACCGGAAATGGCCCCCAGCTCGGACTGGATCTTTTCCATCATGCCCGTACGGATCTTGTCGTCAACGATCCCATCAATGACCGCCCGCAGATCAAGGCGCTCGTTCCAGGCCTGAAGCGGCGGCAGTTCCGACAGGCGCGCGATTTCCTCGACGTAATGCCGTACGGCCGACACAGCCAGACGGCGGCAGTGCTTCTCGGACAGGGAGGCCTCGCGCCCGGCCAGCACAAGGCTGGTCGCCAGACGTTTCAGATCCCACTCGAACGTCGCAGGCGCGGTCTCGTCGAAATCGTTGATATCAAAAACCGGAAGCCCTTCCGGTGATGGATAGCATCCGAAATTATCCAGATGACAATCCCCGCAGGACTGGACCCGCAGCCCGGTCTTCGGTGTGAAGGACAGATCCGACGCCATGACAGCCGCCGCCCCACGCAGAAAGGCGAAGGGCGAGGCTTTCATGCGCTGGTGACGGATCGGCAGCAGATCCGCGATCCGGCTCTTCCCCTGTTCCAGCAGGATTCCGATTGGATCGGGGCGCTTTGCGGGTGGGACCCACAGAGCGTGGCTGCTGCGCTTGACGGTTTTGCGCAGGGCCACGCCTGCGTCATAGCGGGCCTGACGGGTGCGAAGCGGGGGAAATGCGGGTGTTTTTGTCATGGTTTGTCACGGTAGCTGAAAAACGCCCCGCGACAAAGCATCACATGTCCCGCCTCAGTCTGGCTGTTTGAGACGGTCCCGATAGAGCTTGCGGGCCTTGGCGACCTTCGGGGCCACCACGGCCGCACAATACGCCGTCTGCGGATTGCGGGCGAAATAATCGTGATGCTTCTCTTCAGCCCGCCAGAAATGGGCTGGCCCTTCGATGGAGGTCACGATCGGATCTGGCCAGATGCCCTCGGCCGCGATTTCATCCCGCACCCTGCGGGCTGTTTCCTGCTGGGCAGGATCCGCGAAAATGACGGAGCGGTACTGCGTGCCGACATCGTTGCCCTGACGGTTGAGCTGCGTGGGATCATGCGTCGTGAAAAAAACGCGCAGCACGTCTTCGAGGCCGATCTCGGCCGGATCGAACACGACCCTCACGACTTCCGCATGGCCCGTCCGCCCGGTGCAGACGTCTTCATAGCTCGGGTTGTCGGTAGAGCCACCGGCATAGCCCGGCTCAGCCGAAATGATGCCGCGCAGACCGGTATAAACAGCCTCGACGCACCAGAAGCAGCCTGCGCCAAGAAGGATGGAAGACTGGGTTGTCATAATGATGCTCCGTTAAAAGGACGGCCTTCCCATATGGGAGGGCCGAACCTGTCTGACGAGTGCCGCGCGGAATTACTGAGCCGGCACCACAGTCGGGAGCCAGATCGCACTGGCATGATCGCCGCCGCGATGGATGGTCTGGGTCGCAACGTGATAGTCCGAGGCCTTGGCGTCGAAAATATTCGGCACAAAGGTCTGCGGGTTGCGGTCATAGAGCGGGAACCAGCTCGACTGGATCTGGATCATGATCCGGTGCCCCTTCTGGAACACATGGTTCATGGCCGGAAGCGTGAAGCGGTATTCCTGCACCTGCCCTGCCGGAATGGCGGAGGGATGGGTGAAGTTCTGCCGGTAACGCCCACGGAAAATATCCATCGACATCGGCAGCTCATAGCCGCCCATTTTCGGATCATTTGGCGTCAGACCAGGCTGGACGTCGATGATCTTCACAACCCAGTCCGCATCCGTCCCCGTGGTGCTGGCAAACAGATCTGCCGTCGGGACACCCGAAACCGTGACCGGAGCCTCAAGCACCGGCGTTTCATAAGTCACGACGTCCGGACGGCTTTCGGCAAAGCGCTGATCCGTAACGAGCCACGCCTTCCAGCGCGGATCCTCGCCCATTGTATAGGGACGTTCGACGAAAGGCACCGGATGCGCCGGGTCGGAAACATAGCTGTCCGTTCCGGGCAGGGTACGCTTGAACGCCAGTCCGTGATTAGGCTGGAGATACAGGCGCTCACCCTTCTGCATGCAGGTCGTGCCGCAGTCGCTCAGCCAGTTGCGGAAGTGATCCCAGTGGTTCTCGCCGGTATTGTAGATGATTGCTTCGTCCAGATGCGGATCAGGCGCATTCTTCAGATAGTGATCGAAGAACGGACGCATGACATTCGCGCGGTACCACAATGCGGTGTCGCCATTAAAATGCAGCGGACCAAGCGTGGAGCCGTCATAGTTCACGCCGCTATGACGCCATGGTCCCATGACGAGAATGTTCGGAACCTGCGTGTGATGCGCCTTGAGGTTCATCCACGAATGGATCGCCCCCCACATGTCTTCCTGATCCCACAGCCCCTGCTCCCAGATCGTGGGAACCTTGAGCGGCTTTTTCACGATCAGCTGGTCGAGCGCCTGCTCCTGCCAGAAAGCGTCATAGGCCGGATGGGCCTTCATACGCCGCCACCAGGGGAACTGGTCCAGCCCGGCCTTCGTTGCGAAATTGCCCGTGGAGACGTCCGCAAGGAACGTCGTGTAGTCGTCTGCATCCGGGCGCGGAATGGAGGGGCCGGAACCGGCTTCCGTCATCTGGGCCGTGAAATAGTCCAGCCCCGGCTGGCGGAAGGCGCCGTAATGGAACCAGTCATCGCCCATCCAGCCATCGACCATCGGGCTTTCCGGGGCCGCAACCTTCAGAGCCGGATGCGGATCGAGCAGCGCCATGACGACGGTCCAGCCCTCATAGGACGATCCCGTCATGCCAACGCGGCCGTTGCTCTCGGGCAGGTTCTTCACCAGCCAGTCGATCGTGTCCCAGGCGTCGGTCGTATCGTCCGTCTTGGTCGGGTTCAGCGGCCCGATCGGTGGCCGCGTCATGACATAGTCGCCCTGTGAGCCATACTTGCCCCGGACGTCCTGAAAGACGCGGATATAACCTTCGTCCACGAACACACCATCACCCTGCGGCAGAATGGCGCGCATGGTCGCGGCGTCGGGAACGCGGTTTGCACGCTCGCTGGCGTGATAGGGCGTGCGCGTCAGCAGGATCGGGGCGTTCTTCGCACCCTTGGGGATGACGATCACGGTATGCAGTTTGACGCCGTCACGCATCGGGATCATCACATCGCGCTTGATATAGTCGCGCTGATCGACCGGCATGCTGACATGGGCGGGAATGTCGCTCCCCGTCTGGATCATGTCGGGGGTCACGGGAAGGCTGGTGGCGGGTTCGGCTGCCTGCGCTGCACACAGGCATGTCGCGGCCAGAGCTGTGCCGAGGCTCAGAAAATGACGTCTCACAAAAAGCTCCTGATCTTTGTTGCAAGTTTGGACCGGACGGAGTCTTTCGGGCAAGGGGAGCTGCTCCGGGTTTTCAAATCTTTCTTGCGCTGGCTTCTATGCGTCTGATTCGCTATGGATCAGGGCCTTCTCCTGTCATGAAAGTCTGTTCCATGCCTGCCTATCGTTCCCGCACCACCACTCATGGCCGCAACATGGCTGGCGCGCGTGCCCTCTGGCGGGCGACGGGCATGAAAGACGGCGACTTCGGCAAACCCATCATCGCCATTGCCAACTCGTTCACGCAGTTCGTCCCGGGCCACGTCCATCTGAAGGACATGGGCAGTCTGGTGGCGTCCGCGATCGAGGAAGTCGGCGGGATCGCCAAGGAATTCAACACGATCGCGGTGGATGATGGCATCGCGATGGGCCATGGCGGAATGCTCTATTCCCTGCCCTCGCGTGAGCTGATCGCGGATTCCGTGGAATACATGGTCAATGCGCATTGCGCGGACGCCATCGTCTGCATCAGCAACTGCGACAAGATCACGCCGGGCATGCTGATGGCGTCGATGCGCCTGAACATCCCCGTGGTGTTCGTCTCCGGTGGCCCGATGGAAGCCGGTAAGATCAATGGCCCGGGTGTAACGCGCAAGCTGGACCTGATTGATTCCATGGTCGCGGCCGCCAATCCGGACGTGTCCGACAGCGAGTCCGAGCAGATCGAACGCTCTGCCTGCCCGACCTGCGGTTCCTGCTCGGGCATGTTCACAGCCAACTCCATGAACTGCCTGACCGAGGCGCTGGGCCTGTCCCTCCCCGGAAACGGCTCGCTGCTCGCCACCCACAGCGACCGCCGCGAACTCTTCCTGAGTGCAGGCCGTCAGGTCGTGGAACTCGCACGCCGCTGGTACGAACACGACGATGTAACGGCTCTCCCCCGCAGCATCGCGACGCGTGCGGCCTTCGAGAACGCCATGACGCTCGATATCGCCATGGGTGGCTCGACCAACACGGTCCTGCATCTTCTGGCTGCCGCCCGCGAAGGCGAAGTTGATTTCCACATGCACGACATTGATCGCCTGTCGCGCGGTGTGCCGAACCTGTGCAAGGTCGCCCCGGCCAAGAATGACGTCCACATGGAAGACGTCCATCGCGCAGGCGGCATCCCAGCCATTCTGGGCGAACTGAACCGCGCTGGCCTGATCCACACGGATGTTCCGACCGTTCATGCGCCGACACTCGGGGACGCCCTGAACAAATGGGATATCCTGAACGGGGATGAAGAAGCCGCCCATATGTTCAAGGCTGCTCCCGGCAATGTCCGCACAGTCCACGCATTCTCGCAGTCCAGCCGCTATCATGAACTGGATCAGGACCGCGAAGCCGGGGTACTGCGCGACAAGGCGCATGCTTTCTCGCAGGATGGCGGTCTGGCCGTGCTGTACGGCAACCTCGCCGAAGATGGCGCCATCGTCAAAACGGCAGGCGTTGAAGCCAGCATCCTGACCTTCACGGGAACGGCGCGGGTGTTCGAAAGCCAGGACGATGCCGTAGCGGCCATCCTCGGCAACCGCATCGTGGCCGGAGACGTCGTGGTCATCCGGTACGAAGGCCCCAAGGGCGGACCCGGCATGCAGGAAATGCTCTATCCGACGAGCTATCTGAAATCCAAAGGTCTGGGCAAGGTCTGCGCCCTGATCACGGATGGCCGCTTCTCAGGCGGAAGTTCGGGCCTGTCCATCGGGCATATGTCCCCCGAAGCCGCAGAAGGCGGCCTGATCGGACTGGTCGAGGACGGCGATCGCATCGAGATCGATATCCCGAACCGCGGCCTGCATCTTGCCGTGTCGGACGCGGACATTGCTGATCGTCGTGAGCGCATGACGGCGCGCGGCGCAAATGCATGGAAGCCCAACCGAGAGCGTGTGGTCTCGAAAGCCCTTCAGGCCTACGCCGCAATGACCACGAGCGCGGCACATGGCGCCGTCCGCGATCTGTCGCAGATCATCGTGAAGACGCGGATCTGATTGCGCTTTCCACGGCGTCCTGCAATTCGGCGGACGCCAGCATCTTTGACGCCACATGCCCGGTCGCCGGGACAAGGGTAATGCTCCAGCCAAAGGGAACACTGAGCTTTTCAGCCTGTTCCCGTCCCTGCGCATAGGCCCACTGCCCGCGTTCAAGACGGTTGCGGCCCTGTTCCGAGGCAGCGGCGCTATGGTACGTGGCCGACGACGTTTCGGTATCCTCAGCGCCCAGAATGACCGCGATATTGCGTGAAAGATAGCGCTTGAGGTCCGGAAGGCTGGCAGGCTCCGGCCAGTTACCGAACCCGTAAGGGACAGCGGTTTCTGTTTCCGGCTCCACATAAGTCGCGGGATTCATGATGACCGTCATGACTTCCTCGCCCGGAGCATAGGCCGCGACCCGTTCCAGATACTGCGCCCCGGCCGAGTGCCCCACCAGAATGATCGGGACGCCGGGCTCATCGGAAATCGTGCGCGCCCACTGTTCCAGCAGCCTCATATAACTGGCGGCGGGCATTTTCTGCTGGGACGCAGGAAAACCACCACGCTGATACTGCTGAACGGGGAACTGCCACACTGGAAATTCTGGCGCGAATACCAGACTGCATTCATTTCTGGCGAGGGGAATGGCATCGTCGCGATACGTCGTGCTGTTCCGGTTTTTCCCGGCGAGCACGAACAGAATGGCCCGGATCTGACAGGATGCCGGGCGGAAGATCGGAACCTCGAACTGCTCCCCCCCAAGGGCGACATGTTCGAGGCTCCGTCCCTCCGGTAAATCCTTGGCCCCGGCCATTCCTGCCGTAACGGCAAGAATGAAGCCCGCAAGCCAGGCGGAAGTTTTCAACTCAGGCAAGACGCCCCAGAGCCGCCTTCAGGCGATCCAGATCACTCTGGAAGGTCGTCAGACGTTCGCGGTTTTCTTCCACGACTTCCGGTTTGGCGCGGGCCACGAAGTCCGCATTGTCCAGCTTGCGCGTGACCTTGAGGATCTCGCCTTCTATCCGTGTTGCTTCCTTTGCAAGACGCGTCCGCTCCGCATCGAGATCAATCAGACCTTCCAGCGGGATGAAAACGGTCGCTTCATCCAGAACGATCTGGGCGGCATTGCGCGGTGCATCCTCACCGACAACGCCGACTTCGGAAACGCGCGCCATACGCCCGATGGCTTCGGCCCAGGTCTTTGCACGTTCGAGGTTTTCCGGTGCAGCATCACGCAGCAGAAGCGGCGCCTTCTGCGACGGCGGAATGTTCATCTCCGAACGCACCGTCCGGACATCCCCGATCAGCCGGATAACCCAGTCCAGTTCGGCACGGGCTTCGTCAGCCTGGGCGACGGTCATGATCTCCGGCCACCGGCTCTCTTCAAAGGCCCCCGGATAACCGAGTTCCTTCCACAGCGTCGCGGTGACGAACGGAATAACAGGCTGCATCAGACGCAGGATCAGCCCCAGTACATGCGCGCTGACAGCCCGCAACTCGGCGGTTTCCTCGTTTTCCGCAGCAAAGACGGGCTTGGAGAACTCCACGAACCAGTCACAGAACCGGCTCCAGACAAACCGGTAGCAGCAGCTTGCATACTCATCGAAGCGATAGACCGAAAGCGCGCGCCCTGCTTCCGTAATGGCATCGTTCGCTTCCGTCAGGATCCAGCGTCCAAGCGCGCTTTTGACACTCGCCGGATCGAAGCCTTCCGTCGGCGTGGCGCCATTCATTTCAAGGAAACGCGCGGCATTCCAAAGCTTCGTGACAAACGCGCGATGTTCCTCAACGCGCTTGCGCCCGAGCTTGATATCCCGTCCCGGCCCTGTGCCCGCACAGATCGCCAGACGCGTCGCATCCGCCCCGAATTCAGCCACAAGGTCGAGCGGGTCGAGCCCGTTCCCCTTGGACTTGGACATCTTCTGCCCCTTCTCGTCCCGGACCAGCCCATGAATCAGGACAGTTCGGAACGGAACATCGTCCATAAAATGCAGCCCCATCATCATCATCCGGGCGACCCAGAAGAAAATGATGTCAAAGCCCGTTACCAGAACGCTGGTCGGGTAATAACGGGCGAGCTCTTCCGTTTTATCCGGCCAGCCGAGCGTCGTGAAAGGCCACAGAGCCGAGCTGAACCAGGTGTCGAGAACGTCCTCATCCTGCGAAAGGCTTACGCCTTCGCCAGCCTGTGCCTGCGCGTCCTGCTCATTCTCAGCGACATAGACCTTGCCGTCCGCTCCATACCAGGCCGGGATCCGGTGGCCCCACCAGAGCTGGCGGCTGATGCACCAGGGCTGGATATCGCGCATCCAGGCATGGAACGTGTTTTCCCACTGGCGTGGCTCGAAGGCGATCTTTCCGCTTTCGACCGCTTCCACAGCGGGGCCGGACAGGGTCTTGGCATCGCAGTACCACTGGAGCGTCAGACGCGGCTCAACGATCGCACCGCCACGTTCCGCATGGGGGACCTGAAGCTTGTGTGGTTCGATCTTCTCCAGCCATTCCAGACGCTCAAGCTCGGCAATGACCTGCTTGCGGCCCTCTTCACGGCTCAGGCCATTCAGGGTTTCGACGAAAGCAACCGAAGCCAGTCCGTCCACATCACGGAGTTCCGGGCGGATTTCTTCAATCCACAGGCAGGCTGTTTCATCAAGAACAGTTGGGGCTGGCAGGTCATGGCGCTTGCCAACTTCAAAGTCGTTGAAGTCATGGGCGGGCGTGATCTTGACCGCACCCGTGCCTTTTTCCGGATCGGAATGCAGATCGGCGACAACGGGAATCCGACGCCCCGTCAGCGGCAGGATCACGGTCTTGCCGATCATGTCGGCGTAACGCTCATCGTCCGGATGAACGGCAACTGCGACATCGCCCAGCATGGTTTCCGGGCGCGTTGTGGCGACCGTGATGGTCCGGCCATCTTCCAGCGGATAGCGGATGTACCACATGGACCCCTTGGTCTCAAGGTTTTCCACTTCCAGGTCCGAAATGGCCGAACGGAACTTAGGGTCCCAGTTTACCAGACGCCGGTCGCGATAAATCAGGCCTTCATTGTAGAGCGTGACGAAAACCTTGCGGACTGCACGGGATAGTCCTTCATCCATCGTAAAGCGCTCACGCTCCCAGTCCGCCGAAGCGCCAAGCTTGCGGAGCTGCTGGACGATGGTGCCACCATATTCCTGCTTCCAGTCCCAGACACGCTCAAGAAAACCCTCACGTCCCAGAGCGGTGCGGCTGGTGCCTTCCTTGTCGAGGGCACGTTCGACAACCATTTGCGTGGCGATGCCGGCATGGTCTGTCCCTGGCTGCCAGAGGACGTTGAATCCTTCCTGACGCTTCCAGCGAATCAGCATGTCCTGAAGGACAAAATTCAGGGAATGGCCGAGATGCAGCGTACCGGTGACGTTCGGCGGGGGGAACATGATCGAAAAAGGCTCACCCGGCTGGTCAGGGTGAGCCCGGAAAGCGCCGCTTTTCTCCCACGCGTCGTAAAGGGCATTTTCATGGTCGGCGGGGACGAAGCTTTTTTCGAGCATGGTTATCCAGGACAGTCAGTACAGCAGGCGGAAGAACGGGCTTCCACCTCCTCTCTTACTCTCGTGGACGCAGACGGGCAATTTCCGCACGGACAAGAATTTCAACCAGTGACGGAAGATGGGCGTCCAGCCATGTGCGGACCATGCTGCGGACTTCACCACGGACCATGTCCTCGATCGTCAGGCCACTGCCGCGGCTGATGACGGTATCGGAGGCAAGCAGGGTCGTTCCGCTGAATGCTGCGTGCAGTTCATCCAGGGAGCGTTCAGCCGATGCCACGGTCTGGGCATTCATGAGGTCATCCTTGGTCTGCTCTGTCGTGGCAGACTGAACAGCCGGAGCAGGTTCGGGTGCAGGAACGACGGTCTCGGCAGGTGTCGCGGTGACGGGCGGTGCGACCATCATGGAGTTATCGAGCGTCAGTTCTTCTTCCTGGTGAGGCACGTTCGGCTTCTCCTCGGTCACCTGTGGCGCATTGGGATCGTCATGAAGGATACGCCTGATCGAACTCAGGACATCGGTCATTGCTTCATCGGCAGGGTGGTCATGCTGGATCGAATCAGAAGACGTCATGGATTTTGGATATTCCGTTTTAATGAAAAATTTTATCGGCCGGGCTGGTTGATGGCGTAGTCGCTTACGCCCCAGAGCCTGTTCTTAACCGCGTTGTAATAGGCTTTTTCGTCGTAGAGCGGCACACCCAGTTTCAGGTCAACGGCAGTGAGGCGCCCGATCGAAGCAGCAACGGCATAGGAAGAGGTCACGAGGTTTGAAAGATGCTGCACAAGAGTCCGCTGGGACTGCAACAGGGTCTGCTGCTGCTGAAGGACGGCAAGCGTGGTGCTCGTTCCAACCAATGCCTGCCGCTCCACACCGTCCAGTGCGATCACGTTTGCTGAAATGGCCATACGGTCGCTGGAGATTGACTGCTTAAAGGAAACCATCTGCTGCCAGCTTGAGGCAGCCTTCTGAAGTGCCGTCCTGCGCTGGACGTCGACTTCACGATGTGCAGCCTGGGCGTCCTGACGGGCTCCGCGGATCGAGGCGTATTCTGAACCGCCCTGATAAAGGGGAATACTGAACTCGATCTCGCCGAATTTGTTGTCCTGAAGGGAGTCACCATAGGCCTGATTGACCGAGTGCTGGTAGTTCAGGCTCGCAGAAACCTTCGGCATGATCTGGGAAATCTGGACGGAAATATTGTCTTTGCTCTGGGCTTCGATGAATAGCGCATTGACGACCTGAGGATTATTCTGGACAGCGATTGCCACTGCTTCCTGCTCACTATGCACGGGGAGACTGAGAGGCTGAGGTGGTGCCAGATTGGGGGCTGCGGCGATGCCGACTATCTGGAGATAGGTCGCCTGTGCACTTTGCAGCGTGCCCTCGGCCTGCTGCCGGTCTGCAGTGGCGCTGGCAAGTGCCGCCTGTGCCTGTGCAACGTCCGTCCGGGTAATTTCCCCGACATGGAATCTTTCCTGGGTCGCCTCAACCTGCTGCTGCAGGACGTGTTCGTTGTTTATGGCGATCTGCAGGAGCTGTTCGTCTTCGATGATGCCCACATAGGCGCTGACGACATTGGTAAAGACGTCCTGCTCCGTCTGGATCAGATGCGCACGTTCAGCCATGATCTGGTTTGTAGCGGCATGGACGCTGGCAACCGTCTTTCCACCCTGATAGAGCGGCTGGGTGATGGTCACGCCACCCATGTACCCAGGTGTCTGATAACGACGCGAACTTCCAAGGTACCCCCCCTTCGAGGCATAATTGGTGCTGCCATCGTAATAGGTGAGGTTCATGCTGGTCTGGACGGTGGGACGCCAGCCAGCAAGGGCTGTCGGGACCTGCTCATCAGTGGCGCGCAGGTGAGCCCGTTCTTCACGCAGTGTAGGATTGGTCAGGTATGCTGTTGAGAGCGCTTCCTGAAGGGTGTGCGGAACAAAATTGGGTGAACCACTACCATCATATTTCTGGGCAAGAGCAGTTCCGCTCAGGAGAAGCGACAGAAGACCAAGCCCGAGTGGGGCCGTCAGTTTCGTCGCGCCGTTGCATCCTGAAGTCATGAGATTTCCTGCTCTTTAAGTATGCATCATATCACAGCATTATGTGAATCAGTCCTTAATAGCCTGTTGGAAGGAAGAAGAAAAATCCTTCTGCAGATCAATTATCAGTCTTGACCCTCCGGGCGTTAAAAGAGATATAGCCCCTGTCTCCGTCGAGGTCCGGTGGCAGAATGGTGATGCAGCGGACTGCAAATCCGCGTACGTGGGTTCGATTCCCGCCCGGACCTCCAGAGATTTTCTCCAGAAATCCAGACGTATTTCCGTTTTTACGGATGCGCTTCTGCGTAGGCTGCCGCTGCTCCGAACAGACCGGGCTGTGGGTGGGTGATGATTTTGACCGGCATTTCGGTCATCATCGCCTCGAAACGTCCCTTGGCAACGAAGCGTTCCGCGAATCCTGAATGTCCGAGGCTGTCCGCAAGACGTAGTCCCAGACCGCCGCCGATGACGACGCCACGGGCGCCATGTGCCAGAGCCAGATCTCCCGAGATGGCGCCCAGGCTGAGGCAGAAGCGTTCCAGCGCGGCAACGGCAACGGTATCGGAGCCGTCGAGAGCGTTTTTCCACAAGGTGCGGTTGTCACGCAGGGTGATCGGCCAGCCCTGCATTTCGGCAATGACTTCATACAGATTGGTCAGGCCGGGGCCAGAGACGATCCGCTCTGCCGACACGCGGCGGAAGCGCAGGCGCAGGGCGCTGAGGATTTTGTCTTCGAGTTCATCAAGCGGTGGGTAGTCCAGATGGCCGCCCTCTGTTTCCATGACAAAATAGCGGTCGCTACGGCGGAGCAGACATGCTGCCCCCAAGCCCGTTCCAGGGCCGACGATCGTGATGGCGCCCTCGGTCGGAAGGTCGATATCCGGTCCGCAAAGATGCTTCATGTAAGAGGAATCGACCTGGGCCACGGCGTGCGCCACGGCTCCGAAATCGTTGACGAGTACGAAATTGTCGAGATGCAGGCGCGAAGCCAGCTGACTGGGCTGGATGATCCAGGGATTGTTGGTCAGCTTGAGGATTTCACCATTCACCGGGCAGGCCACGGCGATGCCTGCTTCACGCGGGAGTGTCCGGTTCAGTGAACGACCGAACGTCTCCCAGGCGAGTGCGAGACTGCCATGTTCCGCACATTTCAGTGTCGTGTCTTCACCCAGCGTGACAACCTTGCCATCCTCGATGGTCGCGATTGCAAACCGTGCGTGCGTTCCACCGATATCGACGGCTACAATTTCCCTCATGGCACCTCAAATCCTCTGGCGATGCTGGCCGGTGGCCCGCGCTTTTTTCAATCCGCAGCAGTTGCCTACCGGTCCCGCCGCGTCAAGTTCCGGATCGTTCATGACAGCTTACGTCAGCGTATGGGGCGCTGTTTTACCTCTGCCGTTCTGAGCAGGCGGTGCACGATGGCGCGTGGCACGATCATTTCAAGGAAGCGGGCGATGGCGAAAGGCCAGGGAAAGAGAAGATGTGCCCTGCCCTGCCCGATAGCGCGGGTGATCATGTGTGCGGCGCGCTTGGACGACACGAGAAAAGGTCTCGCCCCTTCGAGACGCTGGCTCATGGGGGTGTCGACATAGCCGGGGGAAATGAGAGTGACGGACACATGGTGCGGCGTCATGGCGGCGTGAAGTGCGGTGCTGAAACGGGCCAGGCCTGCTTTTGAGCCGCTATAGGCAGTTGCCACCGGTAGATCGTGAAAGGCGGCTACCGAGCCTATGAGGGCGATCCGGCCAGCTTGGCGGATCGCCATGCGCGATGCCATTTCGGTTGCGAGAGTGGCCGGGGTCGTGAAGTTGACGAGAGAAATGTCACGAACCTGTTCCGCCGTCTCGGTCAGGGCGCCTTCCGGGCGAATGTCTCCCAGGCCTGCACCCAGAACCAGAATGTCGATCGGGTGAGAATCATCCGTTTTACGCAGTGCGGCCAGGGCGTCGTCGGTCCGGCACAGATCAAGCGAGAAGATGTCTGCTGAAGCCCCCTTGCGGATGACCTGCGCGGCAATGTCCTCAAGGCGCGCGGGGTTGCGACCCCACAGAGTCAGGTGTGTGCCGGGACGGGCATACTGAAGGGCCAGAGCAGCGCCAATGCCGCTCGATCCTCCGGTAATAAGGACGTGAAATGGGGCGCGCGTGGAGGAAACAGAAGCATCTGGCATGGAAAACCGCTTTATTCGTGGTCGGATCGGGGCTGGAAGGGTATAGCCCTCCCATGCAACAAGATGCGACCCCGTGCCGTACTGGCACATCACCCCGGCTGACGGGGTGTTTTTTTCGATCAGAGGTACACCTGCCATTATGACACTGCCCGACAGGACTGACATCCCTGCGCCGCATGATGATCTTGTGGTTCGGCCAGTGACGACGCGGGCTGACCTCAAACTGTTCATGACGCTGCCGCGTCGCATCTATGCCGG